>JBFJYX010000015.1:0-17740 GCA_041622415.1 Pontiella sp. | reverse complement strand
CTGTCGAACCGCAAGCCGAACAATCCGCCCAATACGATTCCGAAACCGATCCTGATGCTGCGGGAAAACCGGGAGCTCTCCCGCTATGTGAACCTGAATAAATTTGAGCTGCCCATTCAGAATTTTGCGCGGGTGAATCAACAGCAGAGCGATGCCCGGCTTTACGGCCATCCCTATGAAGTCGCGCTGGGGCTTATGGGCATACCGACGTTCTTTCAGACGACGTATCACTATGAAGGGCAGGCCCGGGACGACGTACGCGAATTGATCGGCCTGTATAAAGCGCATCAGCAGGAGCTGTATCAGCACTATGTTTTTGCCATCGGCGATGTGCCCGACCAGGCGGCGTGGAGCGGGTTTCAGTGGTGCCGGCCGGATACCGACGTCGGGTATCTGCTGGTTTTCCGTGAACGCAAAAACGAGGAGCCGCAACGGAAGATTCCGGTGCTGAATCTCCGGCCGGGGCAAACGATAGAATGGACGGATCTGCGGACGGGACAAGAAGAATGCCGAACCGTGACCGCCCATCAGGCCCTTGAGCTCCGGATGGATAAACCCGCCGATTTTATTTTCCTGAAATACCGCCTGCTTGAAACGCCTGCTGCAGGCCAACCATGAGATTTCCACCGATGCATAGGTTTTTGATGATATGGGCAACGGGTATGTCGCTCGCGGCGCACAGTGCGGTTGATTTTCACGTCGATTTTTCGCAGCGTGCGCAGACGATTGAGAACATCGGTTCCTCAACCGGAATGCACGGCGATTATATTTCCAGGCATTGGAATTCCGATGTCGTGGATGCTATTGCGGATCTGCTGTTTTCCCGCGGGGTCGATGAAGACGGAAACCCGACCGGGATCGGCCTGTCGGCTTTCCGCATTCAGATCGGCGGCGGGGCGGAGGGCAAAGCAAGTGGAATTCGTGCGCCGTGGCGGCGGACGGACTGTTTCCTGCGGCCGGACGGTTCCTATGACTGGAAAAACCAGGGGCGGGGCACCACGTACTGGCGTAAAAAGGCGGCGGAATATGATGTGCCGACGGTGATCGGCTATCTCAATTCGCCGCCGGTCTGGTTTACGCATAGCGGCTATGGGTTCAAAACCGAAGAGTCGTTCACGACCAATCTTCGGAATGAGCACTTCGCGGACTATGCCGGGTTTCTCAGCCGGGTTGCGGCGCACTTCCAATCATTGGAACTTCCGTTCTCGCATATCAGTCCGGTGAATGAGCCGCAGTGGTATTGGCAGGGAACGCCCGGGCGCGCGAAGCAGGAGGGGTCGCCGTGGACGAATGAGCAGATTGCGCGTTTGGTCCGGCTGGCCGATGCCGCGTTTGCGGATGCGTCGGTGCAAACCCGGCTGCTGATTCCCGAGGCGGCGGAATATCACGCCCTCTTCACTGCCATGCCGGATAAATACTATGCGGATGCAACGGACCAGATTCGCGCATTCTGGCATCCGGCATCCGGCACCTACGTCGGGGATCTCCAATCCCTGGAAAATGCGGCGGCGGGGCATGCCTATTTTTCGGACGGAAGCGCGGAGCTGATCGAGGAGACGCGGGCGGCGGTCAAACAGGCGGTGGATGAAGTCGGCGGCGGGCTGCGTTTCTGGCAGACCGAATACAGCCTGCTGGGCCGCGGCTGGACGGGCGGTCTGCCGGTTTCCGAAGTGGATGAAATGACGGCGGGGCTGCTGCTGGCCCGGAATATTCATGCTGATTTTACGCTGGCGGATGCCACGGCCTGGCAATGGTGGTCGTCGACGGAGCCGAAGCTCGGTCCGGTGCCGCGTTACTGCCTGATTGAATGCGATGAGGACGGGGCGGAACAGTTCCGCACCACCAAGCTGCTGTGGGCCCTGGGGCACTACAGCCGGTTTGTGCGGCCGGGCATGGTGCGGGTGGAAGTTGAACCGGCCGGCCCGCTCGATGGCGTCATGGCGTCGGCGTTTGTGGATACGGATGAAACGCGCGGCGTGATGGTGATCATTAATTTCACGGATGAGGAGCAGGACGTGACGCTTGAGCTAAATCAGTTTCCAGGGGTTGGAAACTCCATTAGACTGAGCGGGTTTATGACGGATACAGCTACTAATTTGGGCAGGTATGCAATCCGTGGAAATTGTTTTACCATGCCCGCTAAGAGTTTGATTACGATTGTTTGCAATGAGGAATAAGTTCGGGATGAAGGAGAGCATGATGATGTACAGGAAAATGTGTTTGATCGGTCTGCTGTGTTCGGCTGTTGCAGGGGTGTCGGCGGCTCCGACCCTGCCGATGCCGCCAAAGCCGAATCCGGTGGGTGAAAAGCAGCCGGTGTTTGGTGAAGCCGGCGGCAACTTTACGTTTGATGGCGAGCCCGCGGTGATTATTTCGGGATCGATTCATTATCCGCGCGTGCCGCGCGCCTACTGGCGGGATCGTATCCGCAAGGCGAAGGCGATGGGCTTCAACTGCATCGGTACCTATATTTTCTGGAACGCGCATGAGAAGAAACCGGGCGAGTTTGATTTTTCCGGCAACCTCGATATTGCCGCTTTTGCGCGGGTCTGCCAGGAGGAGGGCATGTGGCTGATTGTGCGGCCGGGGCCGTATATCTGCTCGGAGTGGGATTTCGGAGGCATGCCGCCGTGGCTGCTGAAGGATCCGGAGATGCAGGTACGCACCAACGATCCGAAGTTTCTTGAAGCGACCGCGCGTTATATGAAGGCGGTGGGTGAGCAGCTGAAGGACCTGCAGGTGACGCACGGCGGGCCGATTATCCAGGTGCAGGTGGAGAATGAATACGGCCAGTTCGGGCGTCCGGACAACGAAGATGATATGGCCTACAACCGGGCGATTTATGACCAGCTGGTGGAGGCCGGTTTTGACACGATGTTTATCCGCTGCGACTGGCCGAAGAAAAAGACGATCGGCACGGCGCATATTGACGGTGTTTACACGACGATGAATTTCGGCGGCAGTGCGGATAAGGCCTTTGCGTTCTTCGATCAGGAATATCCGGGCATGCCGAAAATGTGCGGTGAATACTGGGTGGGCTGGTTTGACCACTGGGGTTCCAAGCATCACACCAAAGCGCTGGCCCCTTTCATCAAAGAGATCGACTGGATGCTGGCCAACGGCGTTTCGTTCAATGTCTACATGCTGCACGGCGGAAGCAACTTCGGCTTTAATTCCGGGGCGAACTGGTCGTCGGGGCAGTACAGCGCCGATACGACGAGTTATGATTATGACTCGCCGATGGATGAAACCGGACGGATCACCGAAAAATTCTATACGTTCAGAAACACGATCAAAAAATACCTGCCGGCCGATTATGAACTGCCGGAACCGCCGGAACAGATCAAACGCATTGAAGTGCCGGCGTTTGAGCTGAAGCAGACGGCGTCGTTTGAACAGCTGTTCCGCAAACCCGTTAAATCGGAAACGGCGCCGCACCTGGAGGCGCTGGACCTGAACCAGGGCATGGCGATTTATTCCACCGTGCTCGAGGTTCCGAAGGCCGGAAGTTATAAACTCGCATTCAGTGCGTTGAAGGACCGCGCGATTCTCATCGTGAACGGCGAGCGCGTGGCCACACTTGACCGCCGCCTGAAACAGGATGCGGCTGAACTGCAGCTGCCGGCCGGCAAGGTTGAACTGGATATCCTGCTCGAAAATATGGGGCACCTGAACTATGCCCGCGAGCTGATGAAGGACCGGAAGGGGCTGGGCGACGTCACGCTCGACGGCCAGCCGGTACTGGGCTGGGAAATCCGCACGTTCCCGCTGGAGCTGGCCGATATTGCGTCGCTGGAGTTTTCCGACGCGCCGGCTGAAGCGTCGGTGCTGCCGGTATTCCACCGCGGCGAATTCACGGTGGATGAGGTCGGCGATACGCTGCTGGATATGAGCGGCTGGGGCAAAGGCATGGTCTGGGTGAACGGCATCAATCTCGGGCGTTTCTGGGATATCGGGCCGCAATACACCCTCTATATGCCGGGCTGCTGGATGAAGGAGGGCGTCAACGAAATCATCGTGATGGATATCGAGCCCGCCGGGCATACCTCGGTCCGGGGCGTCACGGAATTTATCTATGGCCTGAAGATTGATTCGACGCTGAGCTATAACCGCAAGCCGGGTGAAACGATCGAGCTCGATCCGGCTCAGGTTATTGCGGAAGGCGCCTTTAAGGACGGGGACGCGGCGCAGTTTGTGGACTTCGGGAAACCGGTGCGGGCGCGTTATGTCTGCCTCGAGTCGCTGAGTTCGCAGAGCGATGACCGCCATGCGACCATTGCCGAGCTTCATCTGGTGGATGCCAAAGACCAGTGGCTGGACCGCGACGGTTGGCAGGTGATTTATGCCGACAGCGAGGAAATTGCGGCTGAGCCGTCTTCGGCGAGCAACGTGATTGATAACCAGCCGGTCACCTTCTGGCACACGCAGTATAAAGGCGGCGACATGGGCGGCCATCCGCATCAGGTGGTCCTCGACCTGGGCAGCGTTCAGGAATTCAGCTCCCTGCGTTACCTGCCGCGCAACGGCCCGAATCCCGGTAAGATCAAAGACTACCGGATCTATGCGTCCGAAAAACGATTCAACGGCCTGAAGTCCGGGCAATAGAGCCGGTGAATATGATGCAGCACACGATCAATCGCAGAGGCCTGATCGCCGCCGGCAGCTGTGCGGCGGCGGGTTCGGCGGTCGGCCGGGTGAAGCTCTCTTCCCGTAAGAAGGGCTTCTGCCTGGTACCGCGCCGGGATCCGGAATGGAAAGCAAAACTGACCGCGCTGAATGCCAAATGGTTTTACTCGTGGGGAACAAATCCGCCGGACGGCGTTCCGCCCTTTACGGAGTTCGTGCCGATGCAGTGGGGCAAGTGGAGCTGCAGTGCGGAAAAGCTGGAGGCCGTCAAAAAGGCGGGCCATAAAACCCTGCTGGGATTCAACGAGCCTGATCAGAAAGAGCAGGCCAATATGTCGGTGGAGAAGGCGATCGAGCTCTGGCCGCGGCTGATGGATACCGGTCTGCGGCTCGGCAGTCCGGCTGGAGTACATGCTGACGGTGAATGGATGCAGGCCTTCATGCAGGAGATCGACCGGCGCGGATACCGGGTGGATTTTATATGCGTTCACTCCTACGGCGGGGCGAGTGCCCGGTATTTTATGAAGAAGCTGGAGGGCTGGCATAAACGGTACAAACGCCCGCTTTGGGTGACGGAGTTTGCGGTGGGCGACTGGGAGGCCAACGCGCAGAAACCCAATAAGCACTCGCCGAAGAAAATCCTGAACTACATGGAGGACGCTTTGCCGGCCATGGACAAGAGCGATTTTGTGGAACGCTATGCCTGGTTTTCGGCCCGGCCGGATAACCATGCGCTGGGGACCTCGGCGTTGTTTGATGAAGACGGAGCGCTTACACCGCTCGGGGAATTTTATGCATCGGTTTAACCCGGAGAACATCCTATGAAAATTTTAGTTTATCTTTTCCTGCTGCCCGTCATGGCGCTGGCGCAGCCGGTCGCCTTTGATTTTGAATATATCGGTCCGGCGGTGGAGACCGAGGGCATGCACGTCTGGGGCTCGTCCCCGGTGATCGGCCCCGACGGCAGGGTGCATCTCTATGTGGCGCGCTGGCCGATGGATACGCGGCCGGATTTCAGCGGGTGGTACAAGGACTGCGAAATTGCGCACTATGTCGGCGACCGGCCGGAAGGGCCGTTTGAATTTGTCCGCGTGGCGGTGCCGGATCAGGACGGCAGCTTTAACTCGCCGCACAATCCGACCATTCAGCACATCGACGGCAAATATGTGCTCTGCTTCATCGTGAATGAAAACGATAAGCTGAAAACCCAGCGCATTGTCATGCTGGTGGCCGACGATCTCAATGACGGCTGGAGACCCGCCGCCGGTGCCGAAAAGGACGGAACGATTCTGCGCAAATCGGCCGAGCCCACGGACTGGAACCATACGGCCAAACTGGGCGTTTCCAATCCGTCGCTGATCAAATACAGGGGCCAATACATGCTCTATGTGAAATCCGTGATTCCGAAAGGCGGATATACCTACGGCGTTGCGGTGTCGGACCGCCTGGAAGGGCCGTATAACCATCATCCCGAAAAGGTGACGGGCAGCGGCATCGAGGATGCGTATGCATTCACGATGGAGGACCGGGTTTATCTGCTCAGCCGTAATTTCGGGCATGCCAAGGGCGGTTCGCACGGCGGCGGCCTGCTGTGGACATCCGACGACGGGTTCTGGTTCCCGTGGGATGATATGGCGCTGTCGTTCAAACCCCTGGCGCACTATATCGGCACTGAAGATTTGAAAAAGGGCACCAAGTACCGGCCGCCGGAAAAGGTGAAGGATTATTCGGGCCGCCTGGAGCGCCCGCAGATTTTGATGCAGGATGGCGAGCCGTCCTATGTTTATATGGCGACCGGGATCAGCATGCGCGAGGGCTGCGGCAGTTGTTCGCATGTGTTCCGGATGAAGCGGCGCTGAGTTTTTTTGCGGTTTATTATGCCGTCCACCTGATCAGCTAGGTAGGTGATCGAGTGGGCGTTTGCTACGTTACGGGTTTATGCGGGGCGGCGGGTTTCAGGCCCGGCTGTCTGCAACGACGGGAAGAAAAAATATGTTTAAACGTTTGTTTTTGATGCTGATGTTGGCGGCCGGTGTGTGCCGCGCGGAACGGATGTCGTTTGATGCGCAGTGGAAGTTCCAGCTGGGTGATCCGACGGGGGCTGAGCAGCCGGCCTATGATGATGCCGGGTGGCGCACGCTCGATGTGCCGCACGACTGGAGCATTGAAGGCGAATACGACAAGAGCAATCCGATGGGCGGCACGGCCGGCTATCTGCCGGCCGGGATCGGCTGGTACCGTAAAAACGTTCCGGTTTCCAATGATTGGAAAGGCCGGCATGTGGAGATTGCCTTTGACGGCGTTTTCATGAACAGCACGGTCTGGGTGAACGGCCGTAAGCTCGGCACCCGGCCGTATGGCTGGAGCTCGTTTGCCTACGACATCAGCGACGCGGTCGAGACATCGGAAGAGATCACGATTGCGGTGCGGGTGGATAATGAAAAGCAGCCGGCGGCCCGCTGGTATACCGGCAGCGGCCTCTATGCGCATACCTGGCTGGATGTGAAGCAGCAGGTCCATATTCCAACCTCCGGCATTTTTATCCGGACCGAGGGCGGCCGCGTTTCGATCGATACGGAAGTCGCCAACACCAGTTCCAGGGATTGGAAAGTGGCGGTGAAGACCTCGATCGTGGATGCATCGGGCAATGTGGTGGAACAAACGGAGCGCACGGAGTTTGTGAAAGCCGGAACCCGGGCGGCGGTGGCGCAGGAACTCCGGGTTGCTGCTCCTGCCAAGTGGTCGCCGGATTCGCCGACGCTCTATACGGCGGTGAGCGAGGTGCTGATCGGCGGAACGCGGGTGGATTTGGTGCGGACGCGTTTTGGTTTCCGGGACATTGAGTGGAAGCCGGAAACCGGCATGTGGCTGAACGGCGAAAATATTAAACTGCGCGGCGTCTGCAACCATCAGGATGCCGGGGCGCTGGGCGCGGCGGTGCCGGACAAGGTGCTGCGGTTCCGGATTGAACAGCTCAAGGCGATGGGCTGCAATGCCATCCGCACCTCGCATAATCCGCAGACGCCGATCTTTTATGAGATCTGCGACGAAGTCGGTATGCTGGTGATGGATGAGATTTTTGACGGCTGGAAAAAGAAGGCCGCGCATGATTATGGCCGCTATCATTTTAATGAGTGGTGGGAGCGCGATGTGCGCGACTGGATGAAGCGCGACCGCAATCATCCGAGCGTCGTGATCTGGAGTGTCGGCAATGAAACCGGCGGGGCCGTGGGCCGGGAAATTGTGGAAGTCTGCCATGAGATGGACCCGACGCGTCCGGTGACGTCCGGGCATTCCGGTTCGGAGTGGATGGATGTGTTCGGTGTGAACGGCGGCAGTGAGCGCGTGGGCTGGTTTGATAAGCTCAAAAAAGACCGGGTGTTTATCGGAACCGAGAATACGCACACCTGGCAGGTACGCGGTTTTTACCGTACCCGGACCTGGTATCGCGACGGTTTTAAGGCCGGGGTGCACGAAACGCCCGACCTGACCGAAGAGGAAGTGTTTACTTATGACTGGATTGAAGATGCCAAGCGCGGCAACCGCAAGCAGGTGTTTAATTCAAGTTATGACAATGCGACGGTGCGCCTGAATTCGCGGCAGAACATTGAGCAGCTGCGCGATATTCCGAACTATGCCGGGTCGTTCCGCTGGACGGGCTATGACTATATCGGCGAGGCGAGCTATGTGCACGGCGGCTGGCCGTTCCGCGCGTTTATGGGCGGGGCCATTGACCTGGCCAACTTTGAGAAGGATCTTTATTACCTCTACCAGAGCCAGTGGACGGATGAGCCGATGGTGCATATTCTGCCGCACTGGACGCATCCGACGCTGAAAGAGGGCACGCTGATTCCGGTGTGGGTCTATTCCAACTGCCAGGCGGTTGAGCTGTTCCATAACGGAAAATCGCTCGGCAAAAAAATGCCGGGCACGACGGCGAATGAGATGCAGTGCCAGTGGATGGTGCCGTGGGTGCCGGGCGAGCTGAAGGCGGTCGGCATTGCGGGGGGGCGCACGGCGGCGGAGCAAACGGTCCGCACGGCGGGGGCGCCGGCCCGCATCGCGCTTTCGATTGACGGCGAACCGCTGGCCGCCGAAGGCAAGGATATCGTTCAGGTTCGTGTGGCGGCGCAGGACGACGCCGGCGCATTTTATCCCTACGGCGAAAACCGGACCTGGTTCAAGGTGATCGGCCCGGGGAAACTCCGCGCGCTGGATAACGGCAGCCCGGTGGATGTGGAACCGCATTACGGCGTCGACAGCCGAATCGGGTTTTACGGCCTGACCCGCGCCTATGTGGAATCGACCGGCGAAACCGGCGATATCGTGTTGGTGGCCGGCTCGATCCTCGGCGAGAAAAAGCAGGTGAGCTCGGACCTCGTGAGTATTGATGTGCAGGTGCTTGCGCTTCGGGGGGCTGAACCTGAACTGGAGTTTGAAATTTTCTATACGACGGATGGGGCGAAGCCGACGGCTCAGTCTACTCGGTATGCCGGAGCATTTCCTGTGAAGCTCGGCACCACCGTGAAAGCACTGGTGATGGTGAACGGACAGCCGTTCCAGACCCTGGAAGAGCGGTTCGCGATGGATGAAGGTTTTGTTTGGGACAGCGGGGCCGCGGCGAACGCGATGCCGACGAGTCCCGGCAGCGAGCAGGCCGAGGATGCCGCGCTGCACGGTGCGAAGGTGAAATCGTACGGCAAGGGATTCCGAGGCAAGGGCTACATTGATTTCGGGCAGTCGAAAAACGGCTATGTGGAGTGGTATCAGGAAAATGACGGCGAGGCGGGTCCGTCGGAGCTGGTGATCCGGTACAGCGGTAAACGGCCCGGCAAACCCGGACGTTTTGTGAAGGTGACGGTGAACGGCAAGGTGGTGCAGGACCGGCTGCTGCTGCCGGGTACGCAGACCTGGGGCTCGGACTGGAAAACGGTCAGCGTGCCGTTCCGGATTGAGCGCGGTGCCAATACGATCCGGATTACGAGCCTGGAACAGGGCGGCATGTATATTGACGAGATTGCGATTAAGTAGATGAGGATGGAGAGTACGATGATGAAACAGTTATTCACATTTTTAGCGGTGGGCACGGTGCTGTCGGCGCAGGCGTTTAGGCCGGACTGGCAGAATGAGCGGTTTATTGAGAAGGGGAAGATGCCGACGCGGGCGACCTCCTATTCTTATGCATCGGCCGAAGATGCGCTTGCGGGCGACCGCACCAAGGCGCGGATGATTTCGCTGAACGGGGAGTGGAAGTTTAAGTATACGGCGGATTCGAAGGACCGGCCGGCGGACTTTTATAAGAGCGGCTTCAATGCATCCGGCTGGGATACGCTTGCGGTGCCGTCGAGCTGGGAGCTGAAGGGGCACGGCCAGCCGATCTATACGAATGCGAAATATCCCTATACGCCGAATCCTCCGTTCATTGACCGCACCAACCCGGTCGGTTCCTATATCCGTGAATTCGAGGTTTCCAATGATTGGAAGGATCAGCGGGTGATCCTGCATTTCGGCGGGGTGTCGTCGGCGTTTTATGTGTGGCTGAACGGGGAGCTGGTGGGCTACAGCCAGGGCAGCCGCCTGCCGGCGGAGTTTGATGTGACCGACCAGGTGGTGTTCGGTAAAAACCGCCTGGCGGTTCAGGTGTTCCGCTGGTCGGACGGGTCGTATCTGGAGGACCAGGATATGTGGCGGCTGAGCGGGATTCACCGCGAGGTGCTGCTGCTGGCCCAGCCGAAAATCGCGCTGAATGATTTCTTTGTGAAGGCCGGGGCGGACGGGCATCTGCAGATCCGCCCGCGCGTGCTTTCGGATGCGCTGGATAATTCCAAGGGCTGGAACCTGCGGGCGCAGCTGTATGATGCGGACGGCCGGGCGGTGCTGGAAAAACCGCTGACGCACGGGCTGCATAAAATCCTGAACGAAAAATATCCGCAGCGCGACACGGTGAAATTCGCGATGCTGGAGGCCGACGTGGCCGGGGTCCGGACCTGGTCGGCGGAGGACCCGTATCTCTACACCCTGGTTTTCGAGGTTGCCGATTCGAACGGCAAGCTGGCGGAGGCACGCAGCTGCAAGGTGGGTTTCCGTACGATTGAAATCAGCGACCGGGGGGAAGTCCTGGTGAACGGCGTGCCGGTTAAAATGATGGGCGTGAACCGGCATGACCACGATCATAACGAAGGCAAGGCGCTGACGCGCGAGGATTACCGCCGCGATGTGGAGCTGATGAAGCAGTTTAACTTTAATGCGGTGCGCACCTCGCACTATCCGAATGATCCCTATTTCTATGAGCTGTGCGATGAATACGGTTTGTATGTGATGGATGAAGCCAATGTGGAGACGCACGGCATCAACGGGCAGCTGGTGAATAAGGTCTCGTGGCACTATGCGATCAATGACCGTATTTTCCGTATGGTGGAGCGCGATAAAAACCATCCGAGCGTGGTCTCGTGGTCGCTGGGCAACGAAACGGGCTATGGACCGATTCATGCGGCGGCGGCGGGCTGGATCCGGGATTATGATCCGACCCGTTTTATTCATTATGAAGGTGCGCAGGGCGATCCGACGTTGGACGGCTATGACCCCGGGCTTCCTTTCACCGGGCAGAACCATCCGCTGCTGGCCAACCCGAACGATCCGCCGTGTGTGGACTGCATCAGCCGCATGTATCCCTCGGTCGATCAGCTGAAGGCCCTGGCTGAGGCGGAGCACATTAAACGGCCGATCGTGATGTGCGAATATGCGCACGCCATGGGCAATTCGCTGGGCAACATGACCGACTACTGGGACCTGATCCGCTCGAAGCCGAACCTGCTGGGCGGATATATTTGGGACTGGATCGACCAGGGCGTGCTGACGAAGAATGAGGACGGCGTGGCGTATTATGCCTACGGCGGCGATTTCGGGGATCAGCCGAACAGCGGAAACTTCTGCATGAACGGGGTCATCAATTCCGACCGTACGCCGGGGCCGAAAACCCGGGAGTGTAAATATGTGTTCCAGCCGGTGGTTGTTGAAGCCGTGGATCTGGCTGCGGGCACCGTCAGGCTGACGAACCGTTTTAACTTCACCGATCTCAAGGACTATGAAATTCGGTGGAGCTTCCTGGAAGAGGGCGTGGTGAAACAGCAGGGCAGCCTGGGTTCCGTCGGGCTCGCACCGGGCGAAAGCAAAACGGTGTCCGTGCCTTTCCAATCATTGGAAAGCGGGAAAGAGCAGATCCTGCGCCTGAGCGTGCATGAGACGCAGGACCGTCTCTGGTGCAACGCCGGTTTTGAAGTGGCCAAGGAACAGCTGGTGGTCAGCGAAAACACGGCGGTAGTCGGGCTGGCTGAAACGCGCGCAAAAATCATCACCAAAGAAAAGGCCGGGGAATTTGAAATTTCAGGTTCGGCATTCCGTGCCACGGTGGATAAAGCGAGCGGGGAGCTGGTCAGCTATGCGCTGAACGGCGAAGAGCTGCTGAAAAGCCCGCTGCGTCCGGCGTTCTGGCGCCCGCAGACAGACAACGATAAAAAAGGCGGCAAAACGCATAACCTGATGAAGTACTGGATGGAGCTGGGCGGAAAGCTGAAAACGGATTCGGTTGAGCTGAAGAAAGAGGGGGCTTCTGCAGCGTCGGTTGTCGTGAAGAAGAGTGCGGATAAAACCGACCTGGTGATTACGTATACCTTTAACGGTGACGGCGCGGTAGAGGTCGGTATGGAGCTGGATTCCGATCCGGAGCTGCCGCCCATGCCGCGGCTGGGATTCACGGCGGGTGTTACCGGCGGGTTTGACACAGCCGTCTATTACGGTAAAGGGCCGTGGGAAAACTATTGCGACCGCAATGCCTCGGCGGAAGTCGGGCGGTATGAATCGCCGATGGCTGCGTTGTATTATGAATATGCCAAACCGCAGGAGAACGGCCTGCGCACGGAAACGCGCTGGCTGGAAATGGCCGGAGCGGCCGGCAAGCTGCGGGTGGAAGGGGACGAGCGGTTCAGCTTTTCCATCTGGCCGTGGTCGCCCGAAAATCTGGCTGCGGCGGGTCATCCGTTTGACCTGGTGGATCAGGGTTTCTATACGCTGAATATCGACCACCGGCACATGGGGGTTGGCGGGCAGGATTCGTGGTCGGCCAAAGCCCTGCCGTTGGAGCACTATCGCGTGCCGTCCGGCCGATACAGCTGGTCGTTTGTACTTAATCCTGTGCGCTGAACCCGCGCTTGAAACGGGGATCTGGTCCGAGGCCATCCGTGATGCATTCACGGATGGCCTTTTTAATTGAGCGTATTTAGTACGATTATTGTCTGTAATTAACATAAAGCCTAATTCGACGTTTAGAGTGTAACAGGGTAACTGGATATTCACCTTCCAAGTTCTGTACGGTTTGTTAGAAGAAAGGTGAAATACAGCACCGTGACGGAGGGTAAACTTGAATGCAAAAACGAAGAAATAAATCGGGCGGGATCGTGAAGGGTGCACCGAGCGGCATTCTCATCAGCCTTCTTGTTCACGCCGCGGCCTTCATGCTGGCCGGATTGCTCGTCGTTTTTACCTTCGTGCAGAAAGAAGAGAAAAAATTTGTTCCGCCCAAACCGGTCGACCGGCCGAAAATGAAACTGAAAAAGCCGCAGGTGAAGGTCAAGAAAACGGCCCGGCCGCGGTCAACGACGCGCATTGTTACCAAGGTCCAGAAGGCGCAGATGCCGGACATGGTGCTGCCGGAAATGAGCGGGATTGGTGAAGGGCTTGTGTCGGCGGTTACCGGATTTGAAATCATGCCGGACCTGACCGAGCTGGCCTCGCCGTTTGGCGGCACGTTCACGACCGGGAATGACCTGAAGGGCTTTTTCTATAATATGAACCGCGGCCGGACGGGCCGTCCGGTCCCGATGTCCCCGGAGCAGATGGAGGACCTGATGTATTCCTTCATGAGCGGCGGTTGGAGAAAATCCATTTTCTCGCGCTTTTATCGATCGCCCACGGCCATTTACACGCCGACGATCTGCGTACCGACCGTCATGTCCGAGCTGGCGCCGGAGGCCTTCGGCGAACAAAACGCGGAGGGCTATTGCTGGGCGGTGCTCTATGAAGGTGAGCTGGTTTATCCGGAGGACATCACGTTTCGTTTCTGGGGCGTCGGCGATAAACTGATGGCGGTGAATGTGGATGGGAAAACGGTGCTGATCTGTGCCTACCAATCCGCCGTGCGGGAACGCTTCGCGAACATCTGGCAGCCGAATGATCCGAACGACAACGTGTATTATTTTGCCGAGCACCGCGCACGGCCGAGCGACTGGATCACCTTGAAAGCCGGTGAGCCCCAGAAGATCCAGGTCCTGATGGCGGACCTGCAGGGCGGGCTGGTGTATCATATTCTCAGTGTGGAAGTGCGGGGGGAAACATATCCGCTGAACCGCGCCGGCGGCGGCCCGACCTTCCCGGTGTTCCGCACCTCGGAAATTGCGGAAGCCACCATGGACCGTATCTATTCAGATCTGTATCCCGGGGATGTCACCCTGACCAACGGACCGATCTTCCGCGACTTTTCAGCCAAAGAGCGCGACCCCGACCTGCTGCCGAAACCGGATCCGATTCCCGAACCTGTGCCGCTGCAGGATGAAGTGGATCCGGTGCGCATCTGGACCAGCCTGGACGGCACGGTGATTGATGCCACCCTGCGCGCGGTGATGGGCAATACGGTCGTGCTGATGACGCCCAAGGGTAAACAGCTCAAGGTGCCGCTGGATAAACTCAGTAGCGAAGACCGGGAATTTCTTGCGCTTTCGCGCCCGCCGAAGTTTGATATTAACTTCCTGCGCAGCAGTTCGCAGGCGCAGAATCCGCCAACCGCGCCGTGGGGTGAAGGCTTCCAGCGCCCGTTGCAGATGTTTGATTATCTCTTCGGAGTGCAGGTAAAACAGAAGGCGCCGTATAAACCTTATAATCACCATCTGGTGGTGGAATATTTTGCGATCGGCGATGAAATTGACGGCGATAATTTTGTGCTGCTGGAACGCCGGCAGAAGACCTTTAATCCGGCGGACCTGGCCGGTAAAGCCTTCGAGTTCCGGGGCGACCCGATCCGTTTGCGCCGCATGGCTTATCGCGATACGGCCCCGGTTCGCGGAACAAAATACGGCGGGTACCTCGTCACCCTGACCGACAAGATGGGCAAGATTATCGCCTATGAAACGTCGAACGAATTTCTGTATGAAAACCTCGGCAACCTGAGGAAGCTTTCCGTCAACAATCACTTCGACCGGCAATGTAAACGCACGATGCCGGCGCGGCCGAACGAAGACAGCCGGGGCGCGGGGGCCATAGACGGAAACTGATCAGCCCAAACGGGCCAGCAGGGCTTCGGCTTTGGGTACATCTTCCGGAACGTCGACGCCGATGCCGAAATCTTCAGTCCGGATCACTTTCATTCGGCAGCCCATGTCGAGGGCGCGAAGCTGTTCCAGCTTTTCCAGGTTTTCGAATGCGCACGGCGGTTCGGCCACGAGTTTGAGCAGGTAATCGCGCCGGTAGGCGTAGATGCCGATGTGGCGCCAGTAGATTCCAGGGTCTGGAAGTCCGTTCGGTTCGCGGATATGCGGAATGGTGGCGCGGGAAAAATAGAGCGCCTGACCATGGCGGTTGAACACGGCTTTCACGACGGACGGATCGTTGATCTGCGCCTCGTCGGTGATGGGCGTGGCGGCGGTGGCCATATCCCATTCGTCGGATGCAATCACGCCGGCGAGCTCATCAATCAGTGCGGGATCAATCAACGGTTCATCGCCCTGCACATTGATGACGGCATCGATGTCCAGGGCCTGGACCGCCTCGGCAATCCGATCGGTGCCCGACGGATGGTCGGGGCGCGTCATGGCTACCGTAACGTCCGGTATATTCAGTGCGCCGACGCAGTCGGCAATGCGGGGGTCATCGGTCGCCACGATGACCGCATCGAGCTTTTTCGCCTGTTTGACGCGTTCAACCACCCACTGCACCATGGGTTTGCCGGAGATCATGGCGAGGCTTTTTCCGGGAAAGCGGGTGGAGCCCCAGCGGGAGGGAATGACGCCGACAATTTTACACATGATGGTTTCCTTTCAGATAGGGGCTGAGAATGCGCCCGATGTTTTCGCCGAAGGCGGTCTGCTGCAGGGCGGTGCATGCGGCCAGCCGGCTGATATCGAGTTGGCTGTTTTTCGGCCGCGGCGCCCCGGCCGGCGGCTCAGGGTTGGGGGTAATATGATCGGTGCCCAGGTTCAGGACGTTGCCCATGGCCTGCAGCATTTCAAATTTGGTCAGCGCTTCGCTGCCGCTGAAATGATAGATGCCCGAAGCGTTTCCAAGGGTTGGAAGCCCATTCCGCAGCGTGGCGGCAATGTCGCCGACATAGGTCGGGAAACGCACCGCCCAGTGATCCTCGGCAACCGGTGTCGGGTCGAGCAGTTTATGGAGCATCAGGGTGACCGGCGATTCTTCAAGGGTTTCCACTTCGCCATAAAGAATCGGAACCCGCAGGACGATGTGGTCGGCCGAAGCCTTGAGCGTGACCTGTTCGCCGGCGAGTTTGGTGCGGCCGTAAAAATTGAGCGGATGGGGTTCGGCATCCACGGCATAGGGCGGGCGGGTGCCGTCGAAAACATAGTCGGTTGAAATATAGAGCAGCTTGGCACCGATCTCCGCCGCCGCTTCGGCGAGCGTTTGGGTGGCGGTCACATTGAGCAGCCGGGTCTGTTCCTGCCGGTTTTCGCAGATGTCGGGTTTGCGTTCGGCGGCGGTGTGGAGGATCAGGTCGGGCCGGGTTTCGTTGAGCGCGGCTTTCACGGCATCGGCATCGGTCAGGTCGAGTTTGAGGTCGTGGTCCTGCGCGCGGCTCCAGGCGCAGGTGACGGGATCGAGGTCGGCAAAGGCGTTGCTGCAGGCGCGGCCCAGCAGCCCGCTGGCGCCGGTAATCATGATCTTCATGCTTAAACCTCGTCGGCGTGTTGTTTCATATAGTTGATCAGTTCGGTCTGGGTGCAGGTGGCGGTACCCAGCTTGCCGACGACTACGCCGGCGGCAAAATTGGAGAGCTCGGCGGCTTCGGTAAAGGTGGCCCCGCAGGCGAGGGCGAGGACATAGGTGGCAATCACGGTATCGCCGGCGCCGGAGACATCGAACACCTCGCGGGCGCGGGTGGGAATGTGCTGCGGCGGTTCATTTTCGCCGCAGAGCAGCATGCCGTGCGGACCCAGTGTGATGAGCGTGTGGCGCGCTTTCCACATTTCCTGCAGCATGCGGCCGACTTCGAGCAGCGGCTGGTCTTCGAGCGGGTTTTCGGCCGGCCGTCCTTCCGCCATACCGGCGGAACCGAAGGCCTCTTTGCGGTTGGGGGTGACGACGGAGACGCCTTCCATTTTCAGGATGTGGTCATCCTTCGGGTCATAGCCCACCGGAATGCCGGCTTTTTCGGCGGCGGCCAGTACAGTGTCCACAACGGCCTGCTGCACGGAGCCTTTTCCGTAGTCCTCGATAATGACCCCGTCGGCGGACTCGATCTCTTTCTGAACGAGGGCGCAGAAGGCGGCCATTTCCCGGTCGGCGAGCGTGAGGTATTCTTCGCGGTCGACGCGGACGACCTGCTGGCGTTCGGCCACGATACGGGTTTTTACGCAGGTCGGATGGGTGTCGTGTTCAACGACGGCCTTGAGCGTTACGCCGGAGGCGGAGAGCTGGTCCTGCAGTTCCCGGCCGACGGCATCCTGTCCGACAATGCCGGCCATGGCCGCTTTGCCGCCGAGGGACAGAAGGTTGGAGGCCACATTACAGGCGCCCCCGGGCATCGCCTTTTCGTGCGAGACATGCACCACCGGCACCGGGGCTTCCGGGGAAATCCGCGAAACCGAACCGTAGACAAACCGGTCCATCATTAAATCGCCCACCACCAGGATTCGTTTTTCAGACGCGCTGCCCAGCAGGTCTTTTGCGCGTTCAATCGTAATCTTCATTCTTGCTCCTTCACCCAGAAATCGTTGCCCGGCCCCGAGACCCGCTGCAGCTTTACGTTGATCTTTCCGACCGGGACACTGGCCTGCACCAAGGTAACCATACGCCGTTCGGCCTTTGAAACCCAAAAGAAGATTTTCCCCTG
>JBFJYX010000014.1:0-17777 GCA_041622415.1 Pontiella sp. | reverse complement strand
CGGGCGGCCTGAGCGGTATGCTGCGACATGTCCCATGGCTGATGCACCTGTTGCGCAAGGTTCGGCATGCGCAGGAGACGAAAGGGGAGCGGCTGCAGATGGCGGAGGTGCGCCGGCTGCTGAAGGCCGGAAAAACCATTCCCTATGAACTGCGGGAAACCTATTGCCGGAAAATGCTGATTCATGCGGCGCGGAAACACCGCGCCCGGCCGTATGACGGCAAAGTGGTCTATTTTAGATCGGGTTGTACACTTGGCAGGTATTTTGCTTTGACCGGGTGGTGGAATGACCCGTATCTGGGTTTTTCCGAGCTTTGTGCGGGCGGGTTTGAAGCCCATGTGCTGGAAGGCGACCATCGGGAAATACTGGGCCATCCCAGATTGACGCAAATTATTCGGGATGTTTTCGAAGATCGGGTCAGAAAATAATCGATCGATGCGGTATTTAAAGGTAGCCTCAAAGACAGATTTTAAGAGTGATAAAAAGAAAGAGCAAAGGGGCTTTGATATGAAAGCGGTAATTCTGGCGGGCGGCTTCGGCACCCGGATCAGCGAAGAAAGTGCAATCCGGCCGAAACCGATGGTTGAGGTGGGTCCTGAACCGATTCTCTGGCATATTCTCAAGATCTATGCCGCACACGGGATTACGGATTTCATTATTGCCTGCGGGTATAAGGGCCACACGATCAAGGAATATTTTTCCAAGCTGTATATGAACGAGGCGGATATCACATTTGACCTGGGCACTAACAGCATGGAGGTGCACCATTCGCGCATGGAACCCTGGCGCGTGACCTGTGTGGATACCGGACTCGACAGCATGACCGGCGGCCGCCTGCGCCGCGTACGCAAATATCTGGATGATGAAGCATTTTGCATGACCTACGGCGACGGCGTTTCCGATATCAATGTGACCAAGGAACTGGAGTTCCATCGGAAAAACGGCCTGCTTGCCACGATGGCGGCGATTAAGCCGCCGGGACGCTTCGGGGCTTTCAGCCTTCATGATGAAGACCTCAAAGTGAATAACTTTCACGAAAAGCCGCAGGGCGATGGCGCCTGGATTAACGGCGGCTTCTTTGTGCTCGAACCGGGTGTGATCGATTATATCGATTCCGATCTGGAGCCGTGGGAACAGGCCCCGCTTCAGCGCCTGGCCGAGGAAGGGCAGCTCGGGGCATACCGCCATTCCGGATTCTGGCAGCCGATGGATACCCTGCGGGATAAAAACGTGCTGGAAGACCTGTGGGCCTCCGGCAAGGCGCCGTGGAAAGTCTGGGCGGATTGATCGGTTGGCAGCATGAGCGCGAAAATTCCAGAGTCGAGCTGTACTGCTGATCATCTGATCAGTGTCATTCTTCCGGTCTACAACTGTGAGACGTGGGTTGAGCGGGCCATCCGGTCTATTTTCGCGCAGAGCCACCGGAAGATTGAACTTATTTTTGTGGATGATGTTTCGTCGGATCATACGGTCGGGGTGATTGAAAGCCTGAAGGGTGAATGCCCTGACGGGATGTCGATCACGATTGTACGGAACGATGAAAACGGGGGCAGTGCGAAGTGCCGTCAGCAGGGCCTGGATGCGGCGCGCGGCAAATATGTCTATTTTATGGACGGCGATGACTGGTTGCTTGAGCACAGTCTTGAGACCCTGTTGTCCCTGGCTGAAACCCATCAGGTTCCGCTCGTCTGCGGCGCATTCAAATATTCCAAAGAAGTCTGCGATGATATGCGGCCTGAAACGCCGACCGTGGAGCTCTTCCACTCCCGTATGGAATCGCTGACCGCTTACCGCGACGGGCAGCCGGCCACCACGCCGGATGGAAAATATATCACCTTTACATGGAACAAACTGCTGTTGCGTGAATTTGTGGAAGAGGTTCAACTCGATTTTGATTCGCGGTTCGGCAACAGCGAAGACCAGCTTTGGAGCTTTAAGCTTTTCACCCGCATCGATCACTGGGCCCGAACGGATGAGGTGACCTATATTTATGAGGTGGGCAACGATTTTTCCATCACCCGCCGCCAGCCGGGTGACAAACGTCTTAGAAATCTCTATATGATTCTGGATTATATGCGGGAGGTGTCGGATGAATCCTGGGTGCATGAAGGCGGATACCTGGATGTGCTGTCGGAAATCATCCTGAACTTTACCAAATCAATGCTGTGGAATATTGAAGCGGCCGATGATGTTTGTGCGAGAGAGCACTACAGCATTTTCCGCAAAAAGAATGCGTTTGGGAAAGGCTCTACGCTGTATCTGTGCCTGCCGGGAAGATACCGGAAATATGCGGCCGGATGGGGCCTGCCTTATCCCTATATCCGTCTGTTTTCGCCGTACTATCTGAGCCGGATTAAAGAACGGGTATTCAGAATCAGGTGTAGACCCGATAAGGTTGCATGACGGTTTCCGGAAGACCTTTATTCGGAGGGGGGCGTTTGCTCCGCCCTGCGGTCCAGAATTTCAGCATATAGTTTCTGATACTGCTGCACATGGGTTTCCTGCCTGTATTGTGTTTCGGTCAGCTTGCGGCAGTTAAGGCCCATCTGCGTGCGCAGGGCATCGTTTTCGACGAGCTCAACGATCCCCCGGCAAAGATCCCCGGGGTTTTCCTTTTTCGCGAGGTAGCCCGTGACTCCCGGTTTGACCATCTCGGCGGCGGCGCCTACAGGAAAGGAAACCATGGGCGTTCCGCAGGCCATGCACTCGAGCGTCACAAGTTCAAAGGATTCGGCGCGGCTGGAGAGGACGAAAAGATCCGCCGCAGAATAGAGACGCACTTTATTTTCATCGCCGTTCACATAGCCCATGTCGATACACCTGATACCGGCCTGGTCGGCCAGGGCCTTCCCGCCATGGCCGAAGCTCAGCAGGATCACGGTTTCCTTCAATGCGGCGGGCAGTTGGTTGAGCGCTGCGCAGAGCAGGTCGCCGCCTTTTGCGGGGCGCGACATGCTCGTGGCCCCGAACATGACGACGGTCCGGTCCGGCGGAATGTTCAGCTCTTCCCGGCATTTTGCCGAATCCAGCGGCCGGTAGGTTTCCGTGTCGATGGCATTTTTGATCAGGTGGACCGGGTAGTGGGCCAGCATGCTTTCCCGAAGCATCTGCTGCTGCTGGTTGCTGATGGCGACAATGTCTATATGCGCCTTTCTGTAAACCCGGTTTTTCAGCTTCCATTCCAGGCGGGTATTGTCATGCCGTATGGCGGGATATTCCTCGGGATGCGGGCAGTCTCCGCATCCGGTTTTCCACTTATCGCACGCATAGCTGTAGGTGCAGTGTCCGGTGTATGCCCACATATCATGCATGGTGAAGACCAGGGATTTTTTTGCGGCAAATGCCGGAATGCACAGATAGGAAAAAAAGCGCCCGTGCAGACCGTGAAAGTGGAGAATGTCGGCATCGGCAAAATCGGGCATTTTCCGAATCGACAGGCAGCTGAAATAGGCGATTTCATTCAGTCCGATTCTCCGGGCGAGGCTGTCGAGCAGCCGTTCCGCAATTTTGACGGGCAGCGACCGCCTGATTTCCAGTGCATCATCTTCACCGGGGGATTTCTTTGCGCAGACGATTTTTGAATCAATGCCGTTCCTGATCAGTTCTCGGTTCAGCCGGTTCATCATGATGTGGGCTCCGGCTCCGCCGACAGATCCATCTCTTGCATGTATGTGAAGAACTTTCATACTGCCCCCTCATCCATCGCATGCGGATGGTGTCTTTCAGCCCTCAAAGAACTCGGGTTGCCTGTTGTTAAATTTACACCAGTCTGATATGTCTTCGTAACTTTTCAGATTATAGTTAGTGCGGGACTTCCTTAAGTAAATAATAATATTTTAGCAATAGGGCGTTTCTGGGATAAACTTTTATAAGTAGCGGGCTCTGAGAACTGAAGGATGGCAGCATGATCACCGGTTCAGTCCAGGATGGAATGTTCATGAAATCCGGGGGATCGCAGGCGGAGTTATAGATTGATGAGCAGTTTGAATGAGTACTATCGAGGGAAGCGTGTGCTGCTTACCGGGCACACGGGATTCAAGGGATCCTGGCTGTCGGAATGGCTGTTGATGCTGGGTGCGGAGGTAGTCGGGGTTTCACTCGAGCCTCAGGATGATCCGTCGTTCTTCGATCAGCTCGGGCTGAAAGACCGCCTGGAGCATCATATTCAGGATATCCGCGATGCGCAAAAGCTGCGGGCGATTGTCGAGGCGGCACAGCCGGATGTGGTTTTCCACCTGGCGGCACAGCCGCTGGTCCGGTATTCGTATGAGCATCCGATTGAAACGTTTGATACCAATGTGATGGGCACCGTCCATCTGCTGGATGCCCTTCGGTCGCTGAACAAACGATGCGAAGCGGTGATCATTACGACCGACAAGTGCTACGAAAACCAGGAGGTCGACCGCCCGTACACGGAGGACGATCCCATGGGCGGATACGATCCGTACAGCGCGAGTAAAGGGGCGTGCGAGCTGGTGGTTTCTTCGTATCGCCGCTCCTTCTTCCATCCCGACGATTACGGCACAAAGCATCAGGTGGCGCTGGCCTCTGCGCGGGCCGGAAATGTGATCGGCGGCGGGGACTGGGCGCTGGACCGCATTGTGCCGGACTGCATGCGTACCCTGGCTGATGGGAAAGCGATTCCGGTCCGCAACCCGGTGGCCACGCGTCCGTGGCAGCATGTGCTGGAACCGCTCGGCGGCTATCTTGTGCTGGGTATGATGCTGGGCGCGCAGCGCGGTTCCAATGATTGGAAAAAAATCTGCTCTGGTTTCAATTTCGGCCCCGACCCCGAATCGAACCGTTCGGTGAAAGAGCTGGTTGAACAGGTGCTGACCTGCTGGCCGGGCAGCTGGGAAGACCAGTCCGATCCGGGAGCGGTGCATGAAGCGGGCCTGCTCAACCTTGCCATTGACAAGGCGGATCAGCTGCTGGGTTGGCAGCCGGTCTGGCGCTTTGCTTCGGCGATTGATCAGACCGTGGCCTGGTATAAAGCGGTGCACGAAGGGGCCAACCCGAAGGCGCTGACCACTCAGCAGATCACAGAATATATGGAGCTGTTTAAACGATGATTTTTGAACCGTTGCCGCTGAAAGATGCGTGGCTGATCAAGCTGGCCCCGTTTGAGGATGACCGCGGATATTATTCCCGGGCCTGGTGCCGCCGTGAGTTTGAAGAACACGGGATTGATCCCGATTTTGTTCAGATGAATACTGTGTTCAGTAAAGCGGCCGGTACCCTGCGCGGCATGCATTGGCAGGCCGATCCGGCGGCGGAACCGAAATATGTGCGCTGTATCCGCGGCGCGCTCTATGATGTCATGGTCGATATGCGCGAGGACTCGCCGACATATAAACAGTATTACGGCGTTGAACTTTCGGCGGAAAACGGGACGATGGTCTACGTGCCGGGCAATTTTGCGCACGGTTTCCTGACGTTGGAAGATGATACGGAAGCGTGTTACATGGTGGGGGAATACTATACCCCCGAAGCGGAGCGGGGCATGCGGTATAATGATCCGGCCATTGGAATTGAATGGCCGGGAGAGGTGAAGGTCATCAGTGGAAAGGATGCAGGCTGGGCCTTGTTGTAAAAGGAATATCTGCAGTTGAGGTTAAGACAGAATGGCGAAGTTGAATTTTGAACAAACCCCTTTGGAAGGGGCCTGGGTGATTGAGCCCTTTGCACACCAGGATGATCGCGGACTGATGGTCCGGACATTCTGCCACCGGGAGCTCGCTGAGTACGGTATTGATTTTAATATCTGCCAGGCGAACGCTTCCATTAATATACACGCGGGGACACTCCGCGGCATGCATTGTCAGGTCGAGCCCATGGCAAAATCAAAAATTGTACGCTGCGTGCGGGGCCGGGTCTATGATGTCATCGTGGACATGCGCCCGGAATCGCCGACGTATCTGCAGCATTTCGCCACGGAGCTGTCGGCGGAAAACATGCGAATGCTCGTCATTCCGAAAAACTTTGCTCACGGTTTCCTGACGTTGGAAGATCAAACTGAACTGCATTACATGGTAGATAACTATTATACTCCCGAATACGGTCGGGGGTGGCGCTATGATGACCCCGCATTCGGAATCGAATGGCCCCGGTCGGTGGAATTTATTAGTGAACAGGATAAGAACTGGCCACTCATTAAAGGAGATTTGATGTGCTGATTATCGATACCGCTTTAAAAAAACGTGAAGAAGAGAACAACCCGATCCGGGTCGGGCTGGTGGGCGCCGGGGCGATGGCCGAAGGGCTCGTCAACCAGATCGTTAATGCATCGCCCGGCATCGAGATGGCCGCCATCTCCAACCGCACGCTCTCAAAAGCCGTGCAGCGCTATGCGGATGCCGGCGTGGACAGCATAAACGAAGCCGGAACACTATCAGCACTCGAAGAAAGCGTGGCCGACGGTAAACCGGTGGTGACCTCGAATCCGGACCTTTTGTGTGAAGCGGGGAATATCGATGTAATTGTCGACCTGACCGGTCATGTTGAATTCGGAGCCGAGCTGGCGCTCAAATGCTTTGCGCAGGGCAAAGACCTGGTATCGCTCAATGCGGAGCTGGACTGCACCATCGGGACCATCCTCCAGCAGAAAGCCGAACAGGCCGGTGTAATCTACACCCTGGCAGACGGCGATCAGCCGGGCGTCGAAATGAACCTTTACCGTTTTGTGAAAGGGCTGGGCGTTGAGCCGCTCGTCTGCGGCAACATCAAAGGGCTGCAGGATGAATACCGCAACCCCACCACGCAAGAGGGCTTTGCCAAACAGTGGAAGCAGAACGTCAATATGGTCACCAGTTTTGCCGACGGCTCCAAGGTGTCGATGGAACAGGCCTGCGTGGCCAACGCCACCGGTATGGTGGTTGAACAGCGCGGTATGCTCGGCGGTGATTATGACGGACACATCGACGACCTCTGCCATAACGACCGCTATGATGTGGACCGCATTCGCGCCCTCGGCGGGGTGGTCGATTATGTGGTGAAGGGCAAGCCTTCGCCGGGGGTCTTTATCCTGGGCACCACCGATGATCCCATTGCCCGGCGTTACCTGAAACTCTACAAGCTGGGCGACGGACCGCTCTACAGCTTTTATACGCCGTACCATCTGTGCTTTTTCGAGATCCCGAATTCGATTGCGCGCACAGTCGATTTTCGTGATCCGGTCCTGCAGGCGACGGCTCCGAAAGTGGATGTCATCACCATTGCAAAAACCGATCTGAAGGCGGGGCAGACCTTTGATTCGATCGGCGGCTACACGCATTACGGGCAGTGCGAAAACTACGTCACGGTACGCCGGGAAAACCTGATTCCGCAGGGGCTGATTGAAGGGTGTGTCCTGAAGCGCGATGTGGCCAAAGACCAGGCGATTACGTACGATGATGTGGAAACACCGGCCGAAACCCTGGCCCGCAAACTCCGGGCCGAGCAGAATGCCCTGTTCGAAATCTAGGCCTCGCCGGGGCCGCTAAGAAAAAAGACGCTCCGCGATGCGGGCGTCTTTTTTTTGTTTCCAAGGGTTGGAAAAATCAGCGGCTGTGTTCGACGAGCAGGCGGTGGGAGAGGACGGCCAGGCTGGAGGCCAGTTCTTCGCGCTGCAGGATCACGTGGTCCGGGACGTCGAGACTGGTGGGGGTGAAGTTCCAGATGGCGCGGATGCCGCCTTCGATCATGGCGTCGGCCACGCCCTGCGCGACGGAAGCAGTTACGGTGAGGATGCCGATCTGCACGTGCATGCGGCGCGCGAGCTCCGGCATTTTGGCGATATCGAGCACGGTCTTGCCGTGGACGGCGGTTCCGATGATGGCGGGGTTGTTGTCGAATGCGGCGACAATACGCATGCCGTGCTGCTCAAATCCCTTATAGCCGAGCAGCGCGGTGCCCATGCTGCCGACGCCGACAAGAAATGCGTCGGAGGTGTTGGACCAGCCGAGAAATTCTTCGATGGCGGAGATAATTTCATCCATCGGAAAGCCGAGCCGGGGACGGCCCACGGCTCCGGTGATCGCGAGATCCTTGCGCACGACAATCGGATCCAGGCCGAGCTCTTTGGCGACCACGGTGCCGGACGCATATTCCTCGCCCTGGTCCTTCATTTTGCGCAGCAGCCTTAGATAGAGCGGCAGGCGCTTCAGGGTAGGCACACCGGCGGTTTTGCGTTCCAACTGACTCATGTGAAAAATTCTCCAAGTAATTGGCGCATACCGTACCAACATGGGTCGATATAAGTCAATCGATACACAAAGATTGGTATGTCGCCCGCGGGAAAATAAATTAGGGCAGCCTAAAAAAACAGGAATGAAGGTTGCCTTTTGAAAACCGGTCCGGTAGTGCACTTGCCCTTTCACAGGAGAAATGCGTATTCTGATTCGCATTAACGGTTTTTCAAAATGGTGTTTAACAGTAACAGGTGAGGAAGTATTGATGAAGGCATGGGACGGTTTCAAGGGAACGCAGTGGCAGGAACGGGTGGATGTCCGCGATTTTATTCAGGCGAACTACACGCCCTACGAAGGGGATGCGTCGTTTCTGGCCCCTGCCTCGGAGGCCACGTCCAGTCTTTGGAAACAGGTGGCGGACCTGATGCAGCAGGAGCTGGGCAAGGGCGTGCTGGATGCCGACAGCGACCTGCCGTCGACCATCGTTTCCCACGGAGCCGGCTACATTGACCGGACGCTGGAAAAAATTGTGGGCCTGCAGACGGATAAACCGCTGAAGCGCGGGATCATGCCGAATGGCGGGCGCCGCATGGTGGAAGTCGGCCTCGACGCCTACGGCTATCATTTCGACGACAAGATCAACGAATTCTACAAAAAGTACCGCAAAACGCATAACGACGGGGTATTCGATGCCTATACGCCCGACATGCGCGCCGCGCGTTCGGCCGGTATTGTCACGGGGCTTCCGGATGCGTACGGCCGCGGCCGGATCATTGGCGACTACCGTCGCGCCGCGCTCTACGGCGTGGATTTCCTGATTCAGGACAAAGAGGCCCAGAAAGCGGAAACCGACCGCGCGGCCATGACGGAATCCGTGATCCGCGACCGCGAGGAATTTTCGGAACAGCTGCGTGCGCTGCAGGAGCTCAAAGAGATGGCGGCGTCGTATGGATTCGATATTTCGCGCCCCGCGGAAAATGCGCAGGAGGCGATCCAGTGGACCTACCTGGCGTATCTGGCGGCCACCAAAGAGCAGAACGGCGCGGCGATGTCGCTCGGCCGGGTATCGACCTTTTTTGATATTTACATCGAGCGCGACCTGGCCAACGGCGTGATTACCGAAGAGGACGCCCAGGAGTTCATCGACCATTTTGTGATGAAGCTGCGGATGATCCGCTTCCTGCGCACCCCGGCCTATGACGAGCTCTTTTCCGGCGATCCCACCTGGGTGACCGAATCGATCGGCGGCGTGGGTATTGACGGCCGTCCGCTCTGCACGAAGAGCAGCATGCGTTTCCTGCACACCGTCTACAACCTCGGCCCCGCGCCGGAGCCGAACCTGACCGTGCTGTGGTCCGAAAAGCTGCCCGAAAATTTCAAGAATTTCTGTTCCAAAGTCTCCATCGATACCAGCACGGTGCAGTATGAAAACGACGATCTCATGCGGCCGAAATTCGGCGACGACTACGGCATTGCCTGCTGTGTGTCGGCCATGCCGATCGGAAAGCAGATGCAGTTTTTCGGGGCGCGCTGCAATCTGGCCAAGGCGCTGCTTTATGCGATCAACGGCGGCATCGACGACAAGAGCGGAAAGCCGGTCGGTCCGGACTTCGGAAAGATCACCTCCGATGTGCTGGATTATGATGAGGTGATGGAAAAGTTTAAAAAGATGCAGGCGTGGCTGGCCGGGCTCTACCTGAATACGCTCAACGTGATCCACTACATGCACGACAGGTATGCCTATGAACGGATCCAGATGGCGCTGCACGACCGCGAGGTACACCGCACCCTGGCCGGCGGCATTGCCGGATTGTCGGTGGTGGCTGATGCTTTTTCCGCGATGAAATACGCCACGGTTAAAGTGATCCGCGATGCAAACGGTCTGGCGACGGACTATGAAATTGAAGGCGAGTTTCCAGCCTATGGAAACAATGATGACCGGGCGGATGAGATTGCCTGCGAGCTGGTCGAAGGATTTATGGCGGAGCTGCGCAAGCATCCGACCTACCGGAAGGCCGAGCCGACGATGTCGATCCTCACCATCACGTCCAACGTGGTCTACGGGAAAAAGACGGGCAACACCCCGGACGGGCGGAAAGCCGGCGAGCCGTTTGCGCCGGGCGCCAACCCGATGCACGGCCGCGATGTGAAAGGTTCCGTGGCCTCGATGGCGTCGGTGGCGAAACTGCCTTATGACGATGCGGAGGACGGCATCTCCTACACGTTTTCCATTGTGCCGAAGGCGCTGGGTAAAACGGATGAGATCCGCGTGCGGAACCTGACCGGCCTGATCGACGGCTATTTCCTGGAAACGGGCCAGCACATCAATGTGAATGTGTTCGACCGCGAAATGCTCGAAGACGCCATGGAAAAGCCGGAGCTCTATCCCCAGCTCACCATCCGCGTTTCGGGCTATGCCGTAAACTTTACGCGGCTGACGCGCGAGCAGCAGCTCGATGTGATCAACCGCACCTTCCACGAAAGAATGTAAGGGCGTCGTGGAGTGATGGAGTATGGGCGGGTTTGGGCTCGCCTTTACTCCCGTACTCCATTACTCCAACACTCCATGACTATAGAGGAAGCCAGAGCGGTGCGCGGGCGCATCAGCACATTTGAGAGCTGCGGAACGGTGGACGGTCCGGGGCTGCGGACGGTGGTGTTTATGCAGGGCTGTCCGCTGCGCTGCCTGTACTGCCATAATCCCGAGACCTGGGAATTCGGCGGCGGGAAGGAATACTCCGCCGGCGAGGTGATTGAGGAGGTCGCCAAATACCGCAACTTCTGGAAGAGCTCCGGCGGCGGTGTGACCTTTTCCGGCGGCGAACCGATGAGCCGTCCGCGGTTTCTGGAGGCGTTGCTGCTGCTCTGCAAAGACGCGGGCATTCACACCGTGGTCGATACCAGCGGGTTCACGCTGATCACCGACACGGTGAAACGGATCGTGGAGCTGACGGATCTGTTCCTGCTCGATATCAAAAGCGTGAACGCCAACATGCACCAGATCATTACCGGCGAGTCCAACGCCAACACGATGGCCTTTGCCGAATACCTGGCCGACATCGGAAAGCCGGTCTGGATGCGCTATGTCATCGTGCCCCGGCTCAACGACCGCGCCCACTGCCTGGAAAAACTGGCGAAGTGGGCGGCGGAGAAGGGCAACATCGAAAAGATCGAGCTGCTGCCGTTTCATAAGATGGGCGAGTGGAAGTGGAAACAGTATGAGCTGCCGTACCGCCTGTCCGAAACCTGGGAACCCGATGCGGAACAGGTGGAGGAATTTGCGGCCATCTTCCGCTCGCGCGGCCTGCACGTGGAATAATTATTCCGCGGCGGCCGGCTGAGCGGCGAGCGGCGGACTCTCGTCGAGCAGCTTTTTCAGCTCCCTCAATGCGATCTTCGGATTGCCCAGCGTTCCCGGCCCGGCAATACAGCCGCCTTCGCAGGACATCACTTCGACAAAGTTTCCGGGGCACGGTTTGGTGGCCCACAGGTTGAGCTGCCGCAGGCTTTTTTTATCGAGCCCGTCCACCAGCACCGGTTCAAAAAGCGCATTGCCCGGCACGACGGCGGAAACGGCGTCGGTAACCCCGTGGCTGGCCGCAAAGCCGCGGCCTTCGCGCGACGGGACGGCGGTCTGCGCCGCCGCTTCTTCACACTCCAGCACATCGATGTCCGCGCCGACGAGCATCGCGCCGAGCTCCTCGAACGTGAGGACAAAATCAACATCCGGATTTTTCTGAGCTTCCACGCGCTTGGCAATGCAGGGGCCGATGAAGACCGTCACCGCATCCGGATCATTTTTCCGAACCCCGGCCGCGGTGTAGGCCATGGGGGTCGGTGTTTCGGAAACATATTTTCCAAGGGCTGGAATATGTTTATCCACCGCCTCGACATAGGCCGGGCAGCAGGAAGTGGTCAGGAACCGCTCGCCCTCGCTGATTTTTTCCACCCATTCGCGGCTCTCGTGTCGGGCGGTTTCATCGGCCCCGCCGGCGACTTCGACCACCTCGGCGAATCCGAGCATTTTCAGGGCGGTCACCAGCCGGGGCAGCGAGCCCGGCAGCTGCCCGGTAATGGAGGGGGCAACCATGGCCACGGCGCGGCCGCTTTTCAGGTGATTCAGCACATCAATCATCTGCGAGAGATCGGTGATGGCCGCAAACGGGCATTCGCGCAGGCATTTGCCGCAGTAGGTGCATTTAGTGTGGTCGATATTTTCGCGGCCGGTCACCGGATCTTTGGTGATGGCACCCACGGGGCAGGCTTCTTCGCACGGGATCGGTATGCGGATGATCGCATGGTACGGACACGCCTTCATGCAGAGTCCGCAGTTCACGCAGCGGTCCGGATTGAGCCAGGCTTTACCGTCGCGGAATTCAATCGCGTCTTTGGGGCAGGCTGATTCGCAGGAGCGGGCCAGACAGCCCTTGCAGGCATTGGTTGCGGAATACTGCGTGGTGACGCACGCGCTGCAGGCCGTGTCAATGACGGTCAGGATCGGCGGAACGGGCTCTTCGCGCTCGAGTGCTTCATGATAGTAGGCACTGATCGGCTTCAGCTCGTCCTCCTCTTTTTCCACGCTGAACCCGAGGGCGGCCATGGTGCGGTATTTCAAAACCGCGCGGTCTTTATAAATGCAGCAGCGGGAGGAATCGCGGGCATCCTTCGGGCGCATCTGGATCGGAATGCGGTTGAGGGAATCATCGGGCTGGTCCGTGAAAAAGGCGCGGGCGGCGCGGGCGAGAATCTCTTTGCGGAGCCGGTTGGCTTTATTGTCGTGGTGCATTATACGGTCTCCAGTCCGAGTTCCTCGCGGACCTTGTCCAGCAACTTGTTCAGCGTGGCATCCGCAATGACGTGGTCGTTTACTTTGGCGAACGGGGGCTTGCCGAGTTCTTCGCGGCCGCACAGCCCGAGGCAGTGCGCTCCGGAAAATTCAACGTGCTCGGCGGTGATGGGATCGAGGATTTCTTCGAGGGTCAGCAGGTGGGCCGCGCCGAGAAGATAGCAGGCGGTGCCGGTGCAGACGGATACATGTACGTTTTTCATATAAACTCCAGGGTGACTTCTTTCAGGTAGCGTTCTTCGAGCACGGTGGCGATGCGGCGCATGAGGCTCCGCCGGATTTCGAGTTCAACCGGCAGGTTGGGATCCTGATGCGCCTGGTTGATGCGCGTGCCGACGAGAAAATGGATGATGTCTGAATTCAGCAGGTGCTCACTGAGCAGCCGTGCCGCGTGGTCGCCGGTATATTTTTCCTTACCCTCAAGAATATTCAGCACTTCGGTCAGGGTGAGGATGCCTTCGGTAACCAGGTCGACGCCGTCGAGTTCGGAGATCGGCGGCAGGGGCGAGCGGCGGTAGCGGAACAGGTCGGTCTGCAGTTCGCGGCCGAATTCGCGCGCGGCAATCTCGGCCGAAGTGCCGCCGCTGATGATGGTGGTTCCATCGAACGAACGGATCTGCTCGGCAAACTCGGGGTCCTTCTTTTCGGAAAAGGGCGGGCCGGAGGCGAGCAGGGTTTTACGCGGCGTGCGGAAGTAGAGAACGCCGCAGGTGATGTCGTCGTACGCCGTGCGGTCCGGCTCGCGGCGGAGCGCGCCGTTCACGACCGCGCGCGCCAAATCGCGGGCGGACATGCGCTGATCGCGCTGCACCTGCTCTTCGGAAAATTCCGCGCAGCCCCGGTTCCGCCAGCCCAGGGGATAGGCGGTGCTGCCCATGCCGGCTTCCGTGACGCCGTCGCTGAAAAAGATGATCCGGTCTTCGGGCTGCGCCTTGAAGCGGCTGACGCGCAGTTTGCGGCTGTCCTCCTGCTCGCTGCAGAATTCGCGGAACGGAACCTCGGTGGCTTTGCCGTTGCGCAGGAGAATAAAGGGCGGGTTGCCCAGTTCCACAATCTGGACTGAGCCGTCGGGGTTGCAGTCGAGCACCGTGAAGGTGGCGTAGGCGATTTTGCGCACCTGGCAGACCGGCAGCGCATTCATGATCACCCGGGCATAGTGCACGAAATCGGTGTAGGCCTCGGCAAAGCGGATCGCCATGTTGGCGGTCATGTGGGCCAGGATGTTGGCTTTCACGCCGCTGCCGAGCCCGTCGGAAAGCACCGCCAGCAGGCGGTTGCTTTCGGTGTTTTTGTGCACCAGAAACGCATCGCCGGCCGTGTGTTCGGCGGCTTTGCGCACCTGGTGAAATTCCAGCTCTGTGAATAAATCGCTCATTTTATTCGGACGCGTCGGCATAGTCGTCGGCAATGGAGCGGAGCAGGATTTCGGTGTCGGCCATATGCTCGCCGAGCCGGCAGGCGATGTCCTGCACCGTGGCCATATTTTTTTCAATCACTTCGCGGGCCTGCCGGGCAATGTGTTCGCGCCGGTATTCAATCTGCGTGACGTCGAGCAGCGTGCCGCCGACGGTTTTGCCGGGCTCGATCGGAAAGATCGTCACCTTCAGCAGGCGCTCTTCGAAGCGCAGGGTGTCGGTGCGGTATTTTTTACCGCTGCGGTTGACCTCGTCGAACAGCTGGGCGAAGGGCAGGATTTTGCGCAGGTCGGCCCCTTCGAGACCCGGGCGCGCTTCGTAGCCGAGCATGGTTTCGGGCCCGGCGAGCCGGGCAAAGTTTTCGTTGCACTCGATCACACGCAGCGAGGCATCGGCAATGACCACGCCCGACGGAATGGAATGGAGCAGGGCGTTGGCTTTTTTCTGCGCCTGCTTGCGGAGGTAGGAGAGGCACATGTCGGGCTCGGCTTTATTGTTGATGAGCGCCTCCGCAAAGTTGCGGCAGGTTTCATAGCCGCACCCGCCGCAGTTGAGCTCGTCGTCGATCCGGAATTTTCCGACGCGCTCCAGCGCGGCCCGGATTTCGGATTCCGCCGGGGTGGAGGAGGGCGGCGGGCCGGGCTCAAAGGTGAAGGCGACGGCGACGGCGGTGGCGTCGGGGCACTGGCTGGAGCTGGTTTTGCGGACGGCCAGCTCGCCGGCGAGCAGCGCCTGCCGCGCGGTGGTCTGCGGGCCGCCGATGCAGCCGCCGGGGCAGGCGAGTGCTTCGAGGAAGACCGGGGCCTGCAGGGCGGCGGTATCGAGGTTTTCCAAGGTCTGGAAAATGGCTTCGAGGCCGCTCATGGCCAGCAGTTCCACGCTTCCGAGCGGGTAGGCTTCGAGTGTTTTATTCATGCCGCCGGCCAGCGGATAGATGGCACCGTGTTGGGCTTTGCCGGGCTTAAAGTCGGCCGGTAGCGCGGCGTAGGGATCGATGCCGCGTTCCTCGAACCAGGCTTTGAGTTCTTTGAAGGTCAGGGCGATATCGGTGAAGCCGTCAAATTCATCGCTCTCGCATTTTTTGGCGATGCAGGGGCCGATGAAGACGACGGCGGTGTCGGGGCCGAGCTGTTTTTTCAGCAGGTTGGCGTGGGTCTGCATCGGGCTGAGCAGGGGGGTCAGGTTGGCGGTAAACTCGGGGCGGTATTTCCGGATGTGGTCGACCACCACGGGGCAGGCCGTGGAAATGTGAAGGCCGGGGCGCGCGTGCTCAAGCGTCCGGGCCAGGGCATGCGATACCGCCTCCGCGCCGAGGGCGGTTTCGCTGGCGGCGGAAAATCCGAGCTGTTTCAGGGCGCCGGCCATGGCGGCGGGATCGATGCCCGGCCATTCGCTGACGTAGGAGGGGGCGATCGAGGCGACCACTTTGGTGTGCCGCTCCAGCAGGTTTTTGGTTCGGGTCAGGTCGTTGCGCACCTTTTTCGCTCCGGCGGGGCAGGTATGCACGCAGAGCCCGCAGGCAATACAGCGTTCCGGAATGACCGCCGCGCGTCCGTTTTCAATTTTGATGGCCTTGACCGGACAGTGCCGCACGCATTTGTAGCAGTCGCGGCAGTCGTTCTTTTCCGTATAGATGGGATATTGCTGGTTCATCGGGTCTGATCCGTTAACGAATATTTTTTAATTAAGGTCGATGCAGGTTTTGAGTTTGTTGCGTATTGCGTATTGCGTACTGCGTATTGCGTATTACGTATTACGTATTGCGTATTGCGCCTCACGTCCCATGCATCACACCGGCAAAGTAGTATTCCAGCAGGTCGAGCAGGGTGCCGGTGTCGATCTGGTGGTGAAGGTTTCCGTTGATTTCAATATTGGGGCCCCGTCCGCATTCGTTGCGGCAGCGGCAGCCTGAAAAGTGGATATCCGCCGCAATGCCGTTGCCGTGCAGATAGTTTTCTATCAGTTCGAGATGCTCGCGGTTGCCGCGGGCAAAGCAGGAACTCCCCATGCAGATGACGATCGATTTCTTCATTTTTATCCCCTGTAACGCAGTACGGAAAGAGGGTATTTATATATCGATAGAAGTCAATCGATAAAAAACTATTTAAACATTGCATCGGAGAAAGCGGATGCGTATACCGTAATGAGTTCGAGCGAAAAGACCACACTCCTGGTTAACGCTTTAACATTCCCAAGGGCTTGCCCGAGCCCACCCGCCCCGCTCCGGTTTTTTTAGGCCGGAGCGGGGTTTTTATTGTGAATCCCTGCACCTCGACTACACTGCGGATCTTTATGGAAACCATTAAACAGATTGAGGATCTTCCGGAGCTTGGAACCGCTGATATCCACATCTGGGGTGCGGAAGTGCCGCGGCTGGCGGAAAAGTTCCAATCCCTGGAAGCGGTGCTCTGTGCGGAGGAGAGGGCCAAGGCGGCGCGTTTTTTGCGGTCAGACGACCGGAATTCCTCTGTGGTTGCCCGGGGTGCTCTGCGGATTCTGCTCGTGGCCTATACGGGTGACGCGCCGGAACGCATCCGTTTCCACTATTCGGAAAGCGGCAAGCCGTACTGCCCGGGCGCGGATATTTCGTTCAATGTCTCCCATTCGGGCGACTGGGTGGTGCTGGCCTTCGGTCGGAACCGGCAGGTCGGTGTGGACGTGGAACAAATCCGGCGCGATCTCGATGTGATGAAAATTGCGTCGCGCTATTTTACGCCGGAGGAAACCGCGCGCATTCAGGCGGCCGCCGATCCGCATGCCGCGTTTTTTCACCACTGGGCGCGCAAAGAGGCCTATGTGAAAGCCGCCGGGTCCGGCCTGTTTCGCGAGCTCTCCAGTTTTTCGGTCCCCGATGCGGACGGCGAAAAAGACGGCTGGTTTTTCCAACGGTTGGAAGCGGGCAGTCAATATGCCTCCGCCGTCGTCAGCGATAAGCCCGTGGAATCCGTCCGCTGTTTCGCGTTCCAATCGCTGGAGCTCGGCTGATCCATTTCCTGTGCCGGATCATCAAGCAACATCCAAGCCTCTTCAAATCGTCTCTTCGCGAGGTAGTAGGTAAAGAACCACGCAAGGCCAAGCACGTGACGCTCGGCCGCGTTGTAGATGTAGCGGACGAATCGGCCTTCCTCTCCAGCCTGTACGGTTACGGATTTGCCGCGTTGCGTGACTTTCAGCGTCGGCTTCACGGGAAGGAGCCAGGATGCGGTAGTCAGTGTCAATGTCAGCTCTTGCCACACTCTTCCCAGCGTTTTCGGCAGGTGATCGATCAAAACCCGCTCCATGCGCTGCTCAAACACTTTCTTTACTTCACTAATGGATTGCGGCTCTTCTAAAGCGGTATCGGCTTGT
>JBFJYX010000013.1:0-17941 GCA_041622415.1 Pontiella sp. | reverse complement strand
TGGCCCATGCCGATGGAGGCGGTATCGCCGTCGCCGGAAACCCCGATGTAGAGCAGGTCGCGGTTGGCCATGTTGGCCCCGGTGGCGACGGACGGCATACGGCCGTGCACCGAATTGAATCCGTGCGAGTTGCCGAGGAAATAGGTCGGTGTTTTCGAGGAGCATCCAATGCCTGAAAGCTTGGCTACGCGGTGCGGGGGAATGGACATCTCGAAGCAGGCTTCGATAATGGCGTTGCTGATAGAGTCATGCCCGCAGCCGGCGCAGAGGGTGGAAACGGCGCCTTCGTAGTCTTTGGTCGTATAGCCCAGATCGTTCCGGGGCAGGTTCGGGTGGCGGAATGCCGGAATTTTATAACTCATGGTCAGCTCCTAGTAAAAACGGCTGCGGCGGCGCGGCGAAGTGGTGGTCTGCAGAATCCAGTCGCGGATTTCGTGGCGGATATAACGGGCGGTGATGGGGCTGCCGTCGTAGTGCAGCAGCGGCACCAGTCGCTCGGGGTCAAACTCATATTCATTGATCAGCAGGGTGCGCATCTGGGAATCGCGGTTCTGCTCAACGACGAATACATATTCGTGCTCTTCGATAAACTGCCCGACTTCATCGGAAAACGGAAAGGCCTGAATGCCCATGCTGTCGAGCGAAATGCCGTGCAGGCTGTTCAGGTGGTGCAGCGCCTCCAGCGTGGAGGCCTCGGACGTGCCGTAGTGGACGACGCCCACGGTGCACGGCTTGTCGGTTTTGCGGATGATCGGTTTCGGCACATAGGTACTGGCCGTTTGCCATTTCCGCTCGAGGCGGTTCATGTTCTCGATATATTTTTCGCCGTTCTCGGTATAGATCGCGTATTCATCTTTCGAGGTGCCGCGCGTGAAGAAGGCGCCCTTGGTCGGATGGGTGCCGGGATAGGTGCGGTAGGTCACGCCGTCGCCGTCGACGTCGAGATAGCGGCCGTAGCGCTCGCTCATGTTTTCCAGGTCCTCCGCGGTGTAGACTTTGCCGCGGTCGTACATTTTCGCGTCATCCCATTCAAAGGGCTCCGACATATTGTCATTCATGCCCAGGTCGAGGTCGGAGAGCACGATGACCGGGGTCTGGAAACGTTCGGCCAGATCAAAAGCCATCGCCGTGTATTCAAAACACTCCTTCGGTGTGGAGGGATAGAGGCAGATATGCTTGGTGTCCCCGTGCGAGGCGTAGGCGGCGGGCAGCACATCGGACTGCTGGGTCCGCGTCGGCATCCCGGTGGAGGGGCCCGAGCGCTGCACATCGATCAGCACCGACGGAATCTCCGCAAAATAGGCCAGGCCCAGGAATTCATTCATGAGCGAAAGGCCGGGGCCGCTGGTGGCGGTGAAGGCGCGGGCGCCGTTCCAGGAGGCGCCGATGACCATGCCGATGGCGGCCAGTTCGTCTTCGGCCTGCACAATGGCATAATTTTTATCGCCGGTTTCGGGGTCCATGCGGAATTTCCGGCAGTAGCGCGCATAGTTGTCGATAACCGAGGTGGACGGAGTGATCGGATACCAGGCCGAAACGGTGGCCCCGCCGTATACGGCCCCCAGGCCGCACGCTTCGTTACCGTCGATCAGAATCTTGTTGCCCACATTATCGCGGCGCTCGATGCGATAGGCGATCGGGCAGTCGTGGAGTTCGCGGGCGAGGTTGTAGCCGGTTTCCACGGCCAGGACATTCGGGGCAATCAGTTTTTCTTTTCCTTTAAACTGATCGGTGATGAGCTGCTTGAAGACATCGAGCTCCATGTCGAACAGCGCCGCCAGCACGCCGACATACATAATGTTGCGGAAGAGCTGGCGCTGCCGCGGATCGTCATACATTTCGCGGCATTTATCGGTGAGCGGCACGCCGAGGATGTCAATGTCGTCGCGGCGCAGCTCAGGCGGGAGCGGTTTGGTGGAGTCGTAGACAAAGTAGCCGCCCTTTTCGACCTCTTTCAAATCGCGCTCCATGCTCTGCGGGTTCATGCCGACCATGATGTCGATGCCGCCGCGGCGGCCCAGGAATCCGTTTTCATTGATGCGGACTTCGTACCAGGTGGGCAGGCCCTGAATGTTGGACGGGAAGATGTTTTTGGGGCTGATCGGAACGCCCATGCGGAAGACCGCCCGGCTGAACAGCTTGTTGGCGCTGGCCGACCCGGTGCCGTTGACGTTGGCGAACTTGATGACAAATTTATTAATGATGATGTCGCGTTTCATTGGTGCTTATCCTCGGCGGTTTCCAATGGTTGGAAGTCAGCCTTCCTTTTTAATACGGTCGTACGATTTGGGGGCCATGTAGAGAAACTTCTGCATATCCCAGGCCGACGTCGGGCAGCGCTCCGCGCAAAGTCCGCAGTGCAGGCATACATCCTCGTCTTTCACCATCACGCGGCCGGTTTGGAGATGGTCGGAGACAAAGATCGGCTGGCCGAGGTTGAGCGCCGGCACCGTCAGGTTACGGCGCATTTCGGCTTCTTCCTGGTTATCGGTAAAGGTAAGGCAGTCCACCGGGCAGATATCGATGCAGGCATCGCACTCGATGCATTTATCGGCGGTGAAGACGGTTTCCACATCGCAGTTGAGACAGCGCTGGGCTTCTTCGATGGCGGTCGGGACATCGAAGCCGAGTTCCACTTCAACGGTGTGGCTCTTGATGGCTTCGGCGAGATCGAGGTGGGGCACCACATTGCGCTCCTCTTCCGAGACGGCGCTGGCATAGCTCCAGTCGTGGATGCCCATCTTCTGGCTGAGCAGGTTGGTACTCGGATCCGGCCGGTCGGTCAGCTCGTGGCCGTGCAGGAACATATCGATGGACAGGGCCGCCTGATGGCCCTGGGCCACCGCGGTAATAATGTTGCGCGGTCCGAAGGCCGCGTCCCCGCCGAAGAAAATTTTCGGGTTAGTGGACTGGTAGGTGACGTCGTCCACTTTGGCCATGTCGCGTTCATCGAACTCAACGCCGATATTGCGCTCGATCCACGGAAAGGCGTTGGCCTGGCCGATGGCGAGCAGCACGAGGCTGCAGGGAATCGTTTCCTCTTTGCCGATCGGGGTGAACACTTCGCGGCCGTCGTCGTCGACGGAATATTCGATGACCTCAAATCTCATCGCCTTGAGTTCGCCGTCTTCGACGATGTATTCCAGCGGGCTGTGGTTTTCAATGATCGGAATGCCTTCCGCCTGCGTATCTTCAATTTCCCAGGGGGACGCCACCATGGCGGAAATGGGGGTGCGGAGCAGCACTTTCACGTTTTTGGCCCCGAGGCGCAGCGCGGTGCGGCAGCAGTCCATGGCGGTATTGCCGCCGCCGATGACGATGACGTCTTCCGGCGCGGAGGTGAGGTGGCCGAAGGCGACCTGGGCCAGCCATTGCACACCCACCTGAATATTTTTTCCGCCGTCGTTTTCCCAGCCCGGCAGTTTAAGCTGCCGGCCGGAGGGGGCGCCGGTGCCGACAAAGACGGCATCGTATCCCTCGTCGATCAGCGCCTTCATACTTTCCACGCGCGTATCGAACTGTGCGTTGACGCCCATGTCGAGAATGTAGCCGGTTTCTTCGTCAATCACGCTGGCCGGCAGGCGGAACGAGGGAATCTGCTGGCGCATGAAGCCGCCGGCTTTTCCGGTGGCTTCGAACAGGTCGATTTTATAGCCCAGCGGCATCAGGTCGCGGCATACGGTGAGGGATGCGGGGCCGGCGCCGATGACGGCAAGTTTAAATCCGTTTTTCTCTTTGGGGATTTTAGGCAGGCGATCCCTGATGTCGTCTTTCATGTCGGCGCAGACGCGCTTGAGACGGCAGATGGCCACAGGCTTCTCTTCAATGCGTCCGCGGCGGCAGGCCGGTTCGCAGGGGCGGTCGCATGTTCGGCCGAGGATGCCGGGGAACACATTGGATTCCCAGTTGATCATGTAGGCATCGGCATAGCGGCCGGCGGCAATGAGCCGGATATATTCCGGCACCGGGGTGTGCGCGGGGCACGCATACTGGCAGTCTACAACTTTGTGAAAGTACTCCGGGTGGTTCGTATCTGTGGGCTTCACTCTATGCTTCTCCATGCTCCCTGTATCAATACAAGGGGAATACACCCCGAGTTAACAGGCTTTGCCTTAGTTTCGGCAATATAAATCACAGAGTTGTGTGCATTTCAGCATTAAAATACCTAAATCTAACTATTTTTATCACCTAACCCGCAATAGGTATTTTTCCATCGGTTAAATTCGCGTTTTTACTAACAAATTCGCATTTTTTTATAAAAAACGACATTGCTGTTTTCCGGGCGCGCCGGGCCCGGAAATTGGACAAAAAACGCGGCGGAATTTTTGCGCAGCGGCGAATGGGGGTTCGAAACGCCGGAATCGGGCGGAGTACGGCGCTGAATCGATGTTTTTGGAGCGATTAAGTTTGCGGGGTTTTCGGTCCGGCTTTTTTGCGGATCGCCGGGGCGGGGAGATGAAAATCGGGGCGGGAGCGGGGTGGAGGGGCTGCCCATTTTTTCCAATGGTTGGGAAAATACGGGGCGTTTTGCGGGGATTCTTAAATTTATTCGAAAATTGTGGGGGAAACCCTTTGACGTTCGGGGAGTGAAGGTGGCATAAAATCCCATGAAAGGGAGCAAAGTGGAGTATAAGGGATGAATGCACAGCAAAATACAGCGGCACTGTTTGTGGGATCGTTCACGCATACCCTTGATGCCAAGCGGCGTATGATTTTTCCGTCGAGCTGGCGCAACCTGGCCGGCGATTCGAATCAGCTCTTTGCTTTTCCGCATCCGGAGGAGAAGTGCCTCTATCTCTATACGGCGGCGGAAATGATGCGCCGTATTGATGAGCTGCGGAACAGCGGATCGATGGATGCCAACGACCAGCAGGCGATCCGTTCGATCACGGCCGGAGCCGAGCTGCTGATGTGGGATGCGCAGGGGCGGGTCCGCATCGGTGAAAACCTGCTGGCACATATAGAGGTAAAGGAGCAGATCGTTCTGGTGGGCGCACTGACGCGAATCGAACTGTGGAGTTCGGAGAATTTTGATTTGGCGCTGCCGCAGGAATCGTCTGCGGCGGAGAATGTATTTTTCGGTGGATATTAAATTAACACACAAACGCAGGAGGCAGGGATGAGCATGTTGGATGTGGCAAAATATCTGAGTTATTCGCGGTCAGTCGATAATTCCAAAGACCGTGAACGCATTTTCAATCTGAAGCTGGCCAATTCCGGTCGTCTCTTCTCCTGCCTGTACGGTGATCGCACGCACTGGAACTTCGGACGCGAACAGGACCGGAATGAATCCGTTCCAACGATGGGAAAAGAGATCTAGTGCATATTCCGGTCATGCTCAACGAGTGCCTGGACGCGCTCATCACGGATCCGAAGGGGATCTATGTGGATGGCACGCTGGGCAACGGCGGGCACGCCGGGGAGATTTTCAAGCGGTTGGAAGCGGGCGGTACGCTGATCGGTTTTGACCGTGATATCGATGCCATTGAACGGGTGAAGGAAAAACTGTTCAGCAGCGAAGGGAAGCGGGTGGAACTGGTTCACGATAACTATGCCCATATGGCGGAACAGCTCGACCGGCTGGGTATCGATAAAGTCGACGGCCTGCTGCTCGACCTCGGGGTCAGCTCCTTCCAGCTCGATGTCGCCGAGCGGGGCTTCAGTTTTCAGCAGGACGCGCCGATTGATATGCGGATGGACCAGACGCAGGGCCAGACCGCCGGTGAACTGGTGAATACCGCCCCGGAGGCGGAACTGGCCGACCTGATCTACCGCTACGGCGAAGACCGGGCCTCGCGCCGCATTGCGCGGGCGATTGTGGAGGCGCGCGGTAAAAATGAAATCCGCTCGACGCTCGAGCTGGCGGCGATCGTCGAACGGGCGAAGGGCGGACGCAAGGGAAAGAAGACGCATCCGGCGACGCAGACCTTCCAGGCGCTGCGCATGGCGGTGAATGATGAGCTGGGCGGAATTGAACAGGTGCTGGAAACTATGATTGAGCGGGTTGTGGATGGCGGACGGATGGTGATCCTGACGTTCCACAGCCTGGAAGACCGAATGGTCAAGCAGTTCTTCGGGCGGCATGTGCCGCGGGAGGAATCGCTGCAGCAGGGCGGGGTGAGACGGATCTATGAAGAACCCGCCGTGAAATGGATAGGAAAAAAACCGCGTACGGCAGCGGAAGATGAAATGGCCGTTAATCCGCGTTCGCGCTCGGCCAAACTGCGCGTTGTGGAAGTGGGAGTATAGGGATGGCAGCAAAACGTAAAACGAGCAAAAAGAAGAAGATGAAAAAGAACCAGGTGCAGGTGCCGTTTCCGGTGCTGCTGGCTAATGTTCTTGTTCTGGTTGCTGTTATGGGGCTGAGCTATATGTGGCTCTGCTCCCGCTGCGATGCACTGGGCAAGGAGATCAAGTCCAGAGAAGCCGAGCTGGCGGCGGCCCAGAAGCGGTTGGTGAATGAGCAGGACCGCTGGTCCACGATCACATCGCCGGCCAACCTCGAACGCGCCATCAAGCGTCACCGCCTGGGTATGGCGATGCCGGAAAACAGCCGCGTGGTTGAAGTCGGCGGCTGGACGGCCGCGGGCCGCACGGCGATGAATTAACTCCGGGGCCGCCCGGTGCGGCCCATACTGAATTTAAAAGCTAAACCCCGAAAAGGAGCAGCAGATGGAAGCGCAAAAAGTCAATGTACTCTACGATGAAAACGGCAAGCCGGTTCGGGTCCAGGTGGACTACGATCTGTACCAGTGGCTGATCAGCGAAGTGTCGCAGGCGGAGCGGAAGTTTGCCACGGCCGGATAGGCGGCCGTTCCCGGAACGGACAGCCTGCCCGGGGTATGCAGGCCCCCGGCAGCGCCGGAAATTGTAATCCTGTTTTCCCGCGATGCGGCTTCGGCCCGTTGCGGGTTTTGCGGGTCTGAAGGAAAAGGAAAGACGTATGGCAGAGGTGCGGTTCAAAGGCCGGATCATTATCCTGATCGCGGTCGTGGTGCTTGTGTTTGCAGGCATTGGACTGCGCCTGTGCCTGCTGCACCTCAAGCCGGCCGAATGGGTGCTGGAGCCGATCGAGCAGGGCCGCATGTTTGAAACCAAACCGATGGGCAGCCGCGGCCGTATTGTGGACCGCAACGGCGAAATCCTGGCCATGGACCTGGCGGCCTATCACGTTTATGTGGACCCGAAATATATTGCCGAGCACGGCGATGCCGAAGCGGTCAGCCGCTATCTTTCCGACGAGTTCCGGATTCCGGAAATCGAGATCGAAGACAAACTGAGCCAGACCAACCGGCAGTATGTCCGCATTAAAAAGTTTGTGCCGGGGCACCGGCTCAAGCGGTTTGAGCGCCGGGCCTTCGGTGTGGAATACACCCTTCCGGATCCGCCCGAAGGATCGGCCACCAATATCTATCTGCGCGGGGTCGGGCTGGAAGAGGCGCCGATCCGCAACTATCCCAAAGGGCCGCTCATGGCGCACGTGGTGGGATTTGCCAACCAGGAGGGCATCGGGTCGGCCGGCATCGAGCAGCGGATGGATGAATACCTGCGCGGCAAAGAGGGGCTGCGGATCAGTAAAAAGGATGGCCGCCGCCGCGAAATCTACAGCGCCCGCACGGTGGATATCCAGCCGGAGGACGGCGCTACCGTGATGCTGACGCTCGATCAGCAGCTGCAGTATGTAGTTGAAAAAACGGTGGAAAAAACCTGCCGCGAATTCAATGCCCAGGCGGCGTGGGCCATTGTGCAGAACGTGCGCACCGGCGAGATTCTTGCGATGGCCTCGTTCCCGACCTATGACCTGAACCGCTATGCCAAAGCCCCGGCCGAGTGGCGGCGCAACCGCGCGATCAGTTTTAACTATGAGCCGGGCTCGACGATGAAGGCGGCGGTGGTGGCTTCTGCGCTGGACCTGGATGTGGTGCAGGAAGACGATGTGTTCGACTGCGAGAACGGCTACTGGATCTATGGCGGAAAACCGCTGCGCGACAGCCACGGCGAAGGCGAGCTGACGGTGGCGGATATCATCAAGGTTTCGAGCAACATCGGTACGGCGAAGATTGCGCTGGAGATGGGCAACGACCTGCTCTACCAGAGCCTGCGTAAATTCCAGTTCGGCAACCGGCTGGATATCGGAATTCCCGGCGAAGAGGGCGGCATTTTTTATTCGCCGAAAAACTGGTCGAAGATTTCGATTACGCGTATCGGGATGGGGCATGAGATCGGCGTGACGGCGCTGCAGGTGGTTTCGATGATGAGTGCGATCGCGTATAACGGCGTGCAGATGAAGCCCCTGCTGATCAAGAAGGTGATTGCTCCCGACGGCACCGTGGAGGAAGAAAACCGGCCGACCGTGCTGGGGCGTCCGCTCAAGCCGGATACGGCGCGGCGCATGCAGCAGATGCTGGCGCGCGTGGTGATGGAAGAGGGCGGCACCGGAAGCAAGGCGCGCGTCGAAGGCTATACCGTGGCGGGCAAAACCGGCACCGCGCAGAAAATCCGCCCGCGGGAAGAGGGCGGGGGCTACTATTCCAAAAACTTTACGTCGTCGTTCGTCGGGTTCCTTCCGGTGGAGAGTCCGGAGATCGCGATTATCGTTGTGGCGGACGATCCGGGGGAGTATACGGAGACCGGTCGCAAGATTAAATATTACGGCGGGACCGTCTGCGGCCCGGCGTTTAAAGAGATTGCTGAGTTTGCCGTGCGCTATCTGCGCATTGCACCTGAAGGCAACCGGATTTATGTGGCGGGCCCCGAAGAATGAAGCTGAGCAAACTGATCAAATCGATGGATGTGCTCGATGTCGCCGGACCGGAAAATGTGAAGGTCCTGGGTGTGGCCTATGATTCGCGCGAGGTGAAAGAGGGCTGGCTGTTTGTCGCCGTTTCGGGGCATCAGGTGGATGGTTCCGCCTTCATCACCCAGGCGGTTTCGAACGGGGCGGTTGCGGTGGTTTCTGAAAGCGCGCTGCATCTCGGCTCGGGCGTTGCCCATGTTCAGGTGCCGTGCGCCCGGACCGCGCTGGCGGAAATCGCACATGCTTTTTACGGTAAAATTTCCAAAGACCTGAGTGTGATCGGGGTGACCGGCACCAACGGCAAAACGACGACCACCTATATGATCCGCGATATGCTCCGCTGCGCCGGCCGCCGCCCCGGCCTGCTGGGTACGGTGGCCTATGAAGTCGGCAACCGCTCGATTCCCGCCTCGCGCACCACGCCGGAGGCCCCGGAAATCCATTCGATGTTCAGGCAGATGGCCGATGCCGGATGCGATGCCGCGGTGCTGGAGGTTTCCTCGCACGCGCTGGAGCTGCGGCGGGTGCATAAAATTGATTTTGATGTGGCGGTCTTTACCAACCTGACGCAGGACCACCTGGATTACCACAAGGACATGGAGACCTATTTCGATGTCAAAGCCATGCTGTTTGAGCGGCTGAAAAAAACGGGGCGCTGCGCGGTGATCAACTGCGATGATCCGTGGGGCCGCCGGCTGATCGACGAGAAGGCGATCCGTGCGGAAGTCATGACCTACGGGTTTGGTGAAAAGGCGATGGTCCGGGCCTGTGACGCGACGCTGGATGCATCGGGCACCGACTTTAAGGTGGAAACGCCGTGGGGCGATGCGGATGTGCATCTGCAGCTGCTGGGGCGTTTTAATATTCATAATGCGCTGGCCGCGCTGGCGGTGGGCGGAGTGCTGGGCCTTGAGCTGCATACGATGGTTAAGGCGCTGGCCGGAATTGCCGCGGTGCCCGGTCGGCTGGAGCTGGTTGCAAACCCCGGTGGACGACAGATTTTTGTGGATTATGCCCATACCGATGATGCGCTGAAAAATGTGCTGACGACGCTGCGCGAAATCTGTGCGGGCCGGCTGCTGGTGGTTTTCGGCTGCGGCGGCAACCGGGATACCGGCAAGCGGGAAAAGATGGGCCGCGCGGCGGCGGAGCTTGCGGACTTCAGCATCGTGACATCCGATAACCCGCGCAACGAGGAGCCGGCCGCGATCGTGGCGGACATCCTGAACGGGTTTTCGAACCCGGACCAGTATGAGGTGGTGCTCGACCGCCGTGAAGCCATTGAAAAAGGGGTGGCGATGATGGGCGACCGCGATGTACTGCTGATTGCCGGCAAGGGGCACGAGACGTATCAGGAGTTTGACGGCGCGGTGGTGCCGTTTGACGATCGGGAAATGGTGAAGGGGCTTTTTCAGTAATGTGTACCTTCCGGCCAGGTGAATTATCGCAGTGGGTTTCCAGACTCTGGAAAAACGGCATGCCGGAACAGAATATCACGGGCGTCTCGCACGACACGCGTACGCTGAAACCCGGCAATCTTTATGTGGCGATTCGCGGCGGACAGTTTGACGGCCATGTGTTTGTGCGCGCCGCGCTGGAGCAGGGGGCGGCGGGACTGCTGGTGGATGAGCAGTTCGAGTGGTCGGAAACCCCGATGCTGCAGGTGCACGATACGGTCCGGGGCCTGCAGGACCTGGCCGGCGGCTACCGTAAAAAATGGATCGGCAGCGCCATCGGAATTACCGGCAGCGTCGGGAAGACCACGGTTAAGGAAATGTGCGCCGACGTGCTTTCGGTCAAAGGGGAGACCCACCGGACAGCCGGAAATTATAACAACCATATCGGCCTGCCGCTCACCATGCTGTCGATGCCGCCTTCGGCCCGCTACGGCGTCTTTGAAATCGGCATGAACCATCCCGGCGAGATCGGCCCGCTCTCGGATATCCTTCAGCCGAACATCGGCATCATCACCGATATCTGCAATGCCCATCGTGAAGCGTTCCAATCATTGGAAGAAATCGCCCGCGAAAAGATGAAGCTGGTGGAGCATGTTTCGCCGGCCGGGCTGGTGATCCTGGACCGCGATGCGGAATGGTATGCGATGATGCGGCAGCATAGCCGGGCCACGGTGGTGACGGTTTCTTTCGGCGGCGAGGCCGACTATGCCGGCCGCCGGGTCGGGGAGCGCGTGCTGCAGGTGAACGGGATCGATTATGAGATGCCGCAGCCGGGCGAACATATAATGCGCAATGCCCTGCGGGCGATTGCGCTGGGGCGCGAGCTCGGTATGGAACCGGAGGCGATCCGCACGGGACTGGGCCGCTTTGCTCCGCCGCCGATGCGCTGGCAGCCGGTGGAGCTGAAAGGCATCGCCTTTATTAACGATGCCTATAATGCCAATCCGCTGTCGATGCGCGCCGGTCTCCGGACGTTTGCGCAGCTGCCGGGGGGCGGCAAAAAATGGGCGGTGGTCGGCGGCATGCGTGAGCTCGGCGAGGTTGCGGATGAGGAGCATCGGGCCCTGGGTGAATTTATTGACGGTCTCGGTCTTGACGGCGTGATTACGGTAGGCGAACTTGGCCGCCGGATTATCTGCCGCGGGCCGCAGGAATGCCTGCCGTGCGACGATACGGCGGCAGCGGCTGCGACGCTGAACGAGCGGCTGCAGGCCGGTGACCAAGTGCTGCTGAAAGCCTCGCGCGGCGAGCGGCTCGAAGATGTGATCAAGCTTTTCAAGGAGATGTAAAAGAATGCTGTACTACCTGTCGTTGTTGGAAGGGACGTTCTCGGAACTGCGCCTGTTTCAATATATCACGTTCCGGACACTCGGGGCCGCATCGACGGCATTCATTGTCTCGCTGCTGCTGGCGCCCGGCCTGATCCGCCGGCTGAAAATCATCAACTTCGGCGACCTGGTTGAGGATGAGCGTGTCGGCGCGCTGGATAAATCGAGGAAAGTCGGCACACCGACGATGGGCGGTTTGCTGATCATTATGTCGAGCACGGCGGCGACGCTGCTCTGGGCGGTTCCCGACAACCGCTATGTGCTGATTACGCTCGGCACGTTTGTGCTGATGGGCATGATCGGATTTGCGGATGACCTGCTGAAAATCAAGCGCCGCAACGGGCTGAGCGTGAAGATGAAATTCCTGGCGCAGCTGATCTGGACCCTGCTGGTGTTCGGCGTGCTGTGGGCGGTGCCGGAAACGCGCGAGCGCGTGACCGATTTCATGGTGCCGTTTTTCAAAAACCCGGTTTTTCAGATGGCCATGATTCCGGCCTTTGTTTTTATGTTCCTCGTGCTGGTGGGGGCGTCGAATGCGGTGAACCTGACGGACGGGCTCGACGGCCTGGCGATCGGCTGTTCGAATTCGGTGGCGGTGGCCTATCTGGTGCTGACCTATATGGCGGGCCACTATAACTTTGCGGAATATCTCCAGGTGCCGTTTGTGAAAGGCAGCGGGGAGCTGACGGTTTTCTGCGGGGCGCTGCTCGGTTCCGGCCTCGGCTTCCTCTGGTATAACTGCCATCCCGCCAAAATCTTTATGGGTGATACGGGGTCGCTGGCGCTCGGCGGCGCGATCGCCATGCTCGCCATCCTGATTAAGCAGGAACTGCTGCTCGTGATCGTCGGCGGCGTTTTTGTGGTTGAAGCGGCCAGCGTGGTGATCCAGAGCGGCTGGTTTAAATTCACCAAGAAAAAATACGGCGAGGGGCAGCGCGTCTTTAAATGTGCGCCGCTGCACCACCACTTTGAGTTTGTGGAAAAAGAGCGGGCCATGGACCAGAACCGCGCGCCGGAGCTGGTTGAAACCGTCATCGTCACCCGCTTCTGGATTCTCTCGATCATCTTTGCCCTCATCGGCGTCGCCACCCTGAAGATTCGCTGATGACCTATACGACGGCATTGATTTTAGGCTATGGGCGCTCGGGCCGTGCGGCGGAGGCGTTGCTGCAGTCGGAGGGCTGTGCCACGGTGGTGGCTTCCAATGACCGGATGGACGACGCAACATTTTTCCAATGTCTGGAAGATTCGGATTTCGAGGTCTGCGTGGTGAGTCCGGGTTTTGCGCTGGATCATCCGTGGATGGCGGCGGTGCGGGAAAAAGGGATCGGGCTGCTGTCGGAGCTGGAGCTGGGGTGGTCGCGGCACCGGGGTAAAACCATTGCGGTGACGGGATCGAACGGCAAAAGCACGGCGGTAAAGTGGATCTGCGAAGGCCTGGTTGAAGCGGGGCTGAAGGCGGAGATCGGCGGAAATTACGGCATTCCGGCGTGCGAGGTGGTGCTGGCGCACCGGGACCTGGACTGGCTGGTGCTGGAGGTGAGCTCGTTTCAGCTGGAGACGGTGCAGCAATTTGGTCCGGATGTTGCGGTGGTGCTGAATGTGCTGCCGAACCATTTGAACCGGCACGGGACCATGGAATGCTACCGCCGGACCAAGGCGAAAATTTTCGGAACCACCCGCGCGGGCGGCATCTGCATTGTGCCTGCGGAACTGCTCGATACGTTCCGGGCCGATGCCGGGGCCGGGCGGGAGTGGGTCGTATTTGGCGAGGGGGGCGATTACCAATTTCGCGAAGGAAAGGTTTTCCAGGGATTGGAACCGGTGCTGGATCTGACCGGCACGCTGTTTGATTCTCCAACCATTGGAAGCTGCACCGGGGCGGCGGTGGCGGCGGTCTGTGCCGCGGCGGGACTGGATTTCGGCGCGTTTGAGCGGGCGGCGCGGACGTTTAAACCATTGCGCCATCGGCTGCAACGACTCGGCGAGGTGGACGGGGTGCACTTTGTGAATGATTCGAAGGCGACGAATCTGGCGGCGATGGCCGCGGCGCTGACGGCGAGCGGACACAATATCCATCTGATAGCAGGCGGTTTGCCGAAGGAATCGGATTACACTTTTGTTAAAGAAATACTGGCGGAACGGGTGCGGACGCTATACGTTATCGGGCAAGCATCTCGAGCGATGTCTGAGGCCTGGAATCGCGTTTGTCCGTGCGTGGAATGCGGGACACTCGAAGGGGCTTTCAGCAAGGCTGTGGAGGCGGCAGAGAAAGGGGATACGATTCTTCTCTCCCCCGGTTGTGCAAGCTTTGATCAATTCAGCAGTTTTGAAGAACGGGGCGACGTGTTTATGCAGTTGTTCGCGGATCTCAAATCGGGTTGAATCGGTGCTTCGTAAGAAAAGAAAACAGCGGGCGTCGGAGACGTCGAAAAGGAGTTTGAACATGAAGATTGGATCATTTTGTATGGCGGCAGCCGTATTGGGCGCAATGGCTCTGACCCAGGGCTGTGTGACCACGGAATCAGAGGGCAGCGGCCGGGGAGCCGGCGCAAAACACCGCGGGGTGTATAAAGCCCCCCACAAAAGCAAAGCGGTTGCCGAAGAAGGCAGCTTTGCGGCGACGGAGCCGTATGACGCGTATGTGGATGACGGTTCCATGCTGATGACGGAGGAACCGATTACCTCGACCGACTCCACGTACATGGGCGGCCCCAATGCCGGCGCCGGTTCCTATGGCGAAACCGAAATTTATATCGTCCGCAAGGGCGACATTCTTTCCAAGCTCGCAGTTGAGTTTGACACCACCACGGCCACGCTGGTCGAAATGAACGGCCTGTCCAACCCGGACGTGCTGTACGTCGGTCAGGAGCTGCGCGTTCCGGCAGGTCGCGGCGGTTCTAAAACCACCTCCAAACCGACCGGCGCCATCAAAGCGGGCGGCACCTACACCATCCAGAAGGGCGACACCCTTTCTGAAATCGCATTGGCTGCAGGGGTGACCATTGATGACCTTCGTTCACTCAACGGCATCAAAGGCGACGTGATCATGGCCGGCCAGGATCTGAAGATTCCGTCCTACGGCAAAGTCCCGACGGGCCGGAAAAAATCGAGCACTCCTGCGAAAAAATCCACACCTGCTCCTGAGCCGGTTGAGCCGGCCCCGGTGGTTGCTGAACCGATGGTCGCCGAGCCGGTCGTTGCCCCGATGGCTGCGGCACCGATCACTCCGGTTGAAGTGGACATGGTTGTGGATGAAGTGATGTATCCGGGCGAAACGCTGGACGACAAAGCGCGTCAGTATGGTGTGTCCAAAGCTGAGATCATGCGCCTCAACGGCATTACCGACGAATCGCAGGTTCGCGAAGGTCAGACTATTCGTATTCCGGTTGCGGAGTAAACCGTTCGGCGGGGATCAATGCGTAGAACGATTTCGCTGTTTATCGCCATTGTATTGATCCTCGTTACCCTCGGTGTTCTCGTGCTGGCGAGCGCAAGCTCGGCCAAATATGATGATGCCTCCTATTTTGTTAAGCGCCAGCTCATGTGGCTGGCGCTTGCTTTTTGTGCTGCGGCGGTAACCGCCCGGCTGGACTATGCCCACTACCGGAAGCTGGCCATTCCGCTGGCTTCGGTGTCGGTTCTGCTTCTGGTGCTGGTGCGGATTCCCGGCATTGGCACCATGATCAACGGCAGCTGGCGCTGGCTGCGGATCGGGCCGATCACGGTCCAGCCCTCGGAAATCGCCAAGGTCGGTGTGATCATGCTTTTTGCGTGGTGGATTGCCCGCAATCAGCGGCGGATCGACGAGCTGAAACGCGGCGTCATTATTCCGTTCGGCATGTTGGCGGTCTTCGCGGTACTGCTGGTGATCGAGCCGGACTTCGGGACCACGATGCTGGTTTCTTCGGTAGCGGTCAGCATGATGTTTCTCGGCGGAGTCAGCCTGGCCCCGCTGCTGATTACGGGGGTGCTGGGGCTGCTGGGTGTGGTGATCCTGATTTTCCAGAACAAAGAACGCATGGCCCGAATCCTGGCCTTCCTCGATCCGCAGAAATATGAGCAGGACAAGGCGTGGCAGCTGATCAATTCCCTGCGCGCCTTTGCGGGCGGCGATGTGGGCGGCGTCGGTTTCGGCAACAGCATGCAGAAATATCATTATCTGCCCGAAGCGCACACCGACTTTATTTTTCCCATCATTGGCGAAGAGCTGGGGCTGGTGGCCTCGCTGATGGTGGTGATCATGTATCTGCTGCTCTTTGTTTTCGGGCTGCGGATTGCGCTGAACGCCAAGGATGATTTCGGCCGGCTCCTGGCGTACGGCATTACGCTGATGATTACCATTCAGGCCCTCATCAATTTTGCCGTTGTCACCGGCTGCGTTCCGACCAAAGGGCTTGCCCTGCCGTTTATCAGCTACGGCGGATCGAGCCTGGTCATTTCGGGAGCGATGATCGGCATGCTGATTAATGTGGCACACAGCGGGATGAAGTCGCCCTCCACGTCATCGCGCAACCCCTTTAAAGACCGGGCGAGAAAGGTTTAACCATGAACGACGAATATGAGCTGCTCGACAGCGGCAATGGAAAAAAGCTGGAGCGCTACGGCGACATTATCCTGGAACGTCCCGCCGCGCAGGCGGTCTGGGAACCGCAGTTTTCCGATCGCTGGAACACGGCGACGGCACGTTTTGACCGGGTCGGCGGCCTGAACTGGGAGGGGCGGAGTAAAGTTTCCAAACCCTGGAATGTGGATATCGCCGGCGTCACGATGAAGCTGTCGGCCACGGACTTCGGGCACATCGGTGTATTTCCGGAAACGCGCGCGCTGTGGCAATGGATTCGCGAGACGCTGAGCGAGCAGGCAAAGAAAAAAGGCCGGCAGCTCAACTTCCTGAACCTGTTTGCCTATTCCGGCGGGGCCACGCTGGCGGCCGCGCAGTCGGGAGCGCAGTGCTGCCACCTGGATGCTTCAAAAGGCATGGTGGACTGGGCGCGTGAAAACGCGGCGCTGAACAATCTCGGCGAAGCCCCGATCCGCTGGATCGTGGATGACGTGATTAAATTCCTGCGGCGCGAAGTCAAGCGGGGCAACCGGTATGACGGGATCCTGCTGGATCCGCCGTCGTTCGGCCGGGGTAAAAAAGGCGAGCTCTATAAAATCGAAGACCAACTGATGACGACGCTCGACCTGGTGGATCAGGTGCTGTCGGACGATCCGGCCTTTGTGGTACTGACGTCGCACACGCCCGGATTTTCACCGATCGTGCTGCGGAACCTGCTGGCGCAGTATCATCAGACCGGCACATTTGAATATGGCGAAATGCTGCTGACCGGAAAGGCCGATGTCAATGACCTGCCGAACGGCAACTGGGCCCGCTGGATCAATAACTGAAATTTCCACCACGGAGACACAGAGACACTGAGCTTTTAAATTGAACCTCTCCGTGTCTCTGTGCCTCTGTGGTAAAAAAAGTCGATGAAAGAGATTAATTACATAGCTGCAGAACTGAATGACCGGATTCTGTTTGCCGACAACCATCTGCTGGCGGTGAACAAACCGGCGGGGCTGCTGACGCAGGACAGCGGTACGGGGCTGCGGAATCTCGAAGACTGGGCACGCGAGTGGGTGCGGGTGGATAAAAACAAACCCGGCGCGGTTTTCCTGAATGCCGTGCACCGCATCGATAAAGTGGTCAGCGGCATCGTGCTGTTTGCCCGGACGAGCAAGGCGCTGAGCCGGCTCAACGAAGATGTGCGCAAACGGAATGTGAAAAAGGTCTACCACGTTTTAGTGGATGCCGATCCGAAGAAACCCGGCGATAAACTGGTCCATTGGCTGACCCACGAAAATCATAAGGCGCGGGTTTGCAAAGAGGGTGATCCGGGCGCGCAGCGTGCCGTGCTCAGTTATCGGACGCTTCCAAGGGTTGGAAAGTTCCAATGCCTGGAAGTTGATCTCGAAACCGGGCGCTATCATCAGATCCGCGCGCAGCTTGCATCCATCGGATGCCCGATTGTCGGCGATACAAAATACGGATCAAAAACCAAATTGCCCGGCGGGGCCATTGCCCTGCACAGCCGGGAGCTGCACGTGATGCACCCGACGCAGAAAACGTGGGTCAAAATCGAAGCGCCTTATCCGGCAGCCGACTGCTGGCGCGTCTAGGCGAGGCAACGGCTTGGTCTACTTTACTTTCTCAAAGCGGGCGACGGATTCGACGTGGTTGGTTTGGGGAAACATGTCGATCGGCTGGCAGGAGACGAGTTTGTAGCGGCCTTCTTCGCAGAACATCTGTCCGTCGCGGGCGAGCGAGGCCGGGTTGCAGCTGACGTAGACGATCACCGGCGGGGCGATCT
>JBFJYX010000012.1:0-18711 GCA_041622415.1 Pontiella sp. | reverse complement strand
GCGAAAGCTGCTGCCCGAAAAAGGCGGAGAAGGAGTGTTCCAAAGAGAAGCAGGAGTGCACCAAAGACAGCAAAGCATGCTCTGCTGCAAAAGAATGCGCAAAATCCGAGTAAGTCGGGATTTGTTGTGATTTTGAAAAGCCCTTCCGGTTTCGGGAGGGTTTTTCTTTTGCCGGGCGATTCCGGCGCCCGGAAAAAAGGGAAATCGGGTTTGCGGCGGTTCCGGCGTGAAGGTAATGTTCCAAGCTATGGAAAACGGATGGTGAGATGGTGGAGCAGGATTTCAGAGATACGGAGGGGATGATGGACGAAACGCGTCCGGTCATGCCCGGAAAAGAGGAGCGGAACTGGGCCATGGGCTGCCATCTGGCCGCGCTCGCCGGCTATCTGGTTTCGTTCTCGCTCGCGCAGGTGTTTGCTCCGCTGGTGGTGTGGCTGCTGAAACGCAATGACGGCGGCTTTATTGATCAGCAGGGCAAAGAGGCGCTGAATTTCCAGCTGAGCATCCTGGTCTATGCCCTGATCTGTTTTCTTCTGTTTTTTGCCGTTGTGGGTTTTGTGCTGATTTTTCCGCTGATGATCTTCGGTTTTATCTGCCCGATCATCGGCGCCATCAAAGCAAGCGACGGGGTCGAATTCCGTTATCCGCTGTGCATCCGGTTTATTAAGTAACAAACGAAAGGTTTCAACCATGTCTGCAGAAATAATCGACGGCAAACAGATTGCCGCTGATATCCGTGAAGAGCTCAAAACCGAAGTTGCGGCGCTGAAGGAAAAGGGCATCGTGCCGGGCCTCGGCGTGATTCTGGTCGGCGAAGATCCGGCGTCCAAGTCCTATGTCAGTGCCAAAGAGAAAGCGTGCGAAACCATCGGTATTTTCTCCGACGACAACCGCCTGCCGGCCGATACCACGCAGGAGGAGCTGCTGGCTCTGGTGGAGCGCATGAACCACGATCCGAAAATCAACGGGATCCTGGTGCAGCTTCCGCTGCCGAAACATATCGACGAAGCGGCGGTGCTGCTGGCGATTGATCCGGATAAAGACGTGGACGGGTTTCATCCGATGAATGTCGGGAAAATGATGGTGGGCGAAGAGGCCTTCCTGCCGTGCACGCCGCACGGGGTGGTGCAGATGCTGATGCGCAGCGGAGTGGAAACGGCCGGCGCGCATGTGGTAGTGGTCGGCCGAAGCAATATTGTCGGCAAGCCGGTCGCCAATATGCTGCTGCAGAAAAAAGAGGGTGCCAACGCCACGGTGACGCTGTGCCATACCCGCACCAAAGACCTGGGCTTCCACACACGGCAGGCCGATATCATTATTGCGGCCTCCGGATGGCCGAATACGGTGACGGCGGATATGGTGAAAGAGGGCGCGGTTGTGATCGACGTCGGCGTCAACCGTGTTGAAGATGCATCGCGCGAGCGCGGCTACCGCCTGGTGGGCGATGTGGATTTTGAGGGGGTAAAAGAAGTGGCATCAAAAATCACGCCGGTACCGGGGGGCGTAGGGCCGATGACGATTACGATGCTGTTGTTCAATACCGTGGATTCCGCAAAACGCGCCAATGGTATTGACTGAAAACTTTACGGGTGTAAATAACAACTAACCAGACATAGGAGGTTCATGATGATCTCAACAAAAATGCAGGCTGAACTGAACGAACAGGTGAACAAGGAATTTTATTCCGCATACATGTATTTGGCGATGTCCGCCTATTGCAATACGATCGGGCTCCCCGGATTTGCACACTGGATGCGCATGCAGTACGAAGAGGAAAGCATGCACGTGACCAAGATGTATGACTATATTCTCGGGCAGGGCGGCGAGATTCACCTGAAAACCATTGAAGAGCCGGCGAAAGAATACGGCACGCCGCTGCAAGTGTTTGAGAAAACACTCGAGCATGAGCGGTATGTGACCAGCCTGATCCATAAGCTGATGGATCTCGCGGTTCAGGAAAAAGATTATGCCACCCAGACCTTCCTGCAGTGGTACGTGACGGAGCAGGTTGAGGAAGAATCCAATGTGAATGATATTCTTGCTCCGCTCCGGATGGTGGGCGAGGACAAGGGCGGCCTGATGATGATTGACCAGCAGCTTGGCGGACGTGCGGCCCCGGCGCCGCTTCCGGCATAAAAAGGAGAGCTCCATGAAAAAAGCAGTGATGGTTTTGTTGGCTGTACTCGTGACGGCCGGTTCCGTTTATTCTTCGCGCAAGGATGAGGTGACGCTGGTCCTTCTGCCTCGCGACGATTCCGTGGTTCGGGTGGGCCTGGATCTTTTCCAGCGCTACCGGACCCTGCTGGTCACCTATCAGGTTCAGCCGAACGGAACCCCATCGCTGCATGGATGGACCGGTAAGGAATGGGTCAATATCAATCCCGACGCCTTCCGCGCCGGCGACTTTTTCCACACCGGTCCGGATTCCGCCCTGATTGTGGAGGAGGAAGGGGTATCGCTTCCCGCGTCCCTGCTTCCGCCGGAATCGTGGTGCAATGCGGTGTATAAAATCACCACCACCGAGGTCCGTCCGCTGCTGCATCTGACCGGTCAGTATTACGACTTCAAATACAAGGACTGGAAATGGTTTTCCGAGAATTACAGAATGTCGATGGACGCCATCAATCCGGAGCAGCTCAATATCGCGTGGTACCACCGGCGGCTGGGTGAAAACCTGAAAAAAGGGCCGGTTGCCGCGGATGACCTGCAGTACTGGGTGGCGGTTCGCCATCCGCTTCCCCCGGTCGAAATGGCGGCAGAGCCCGAACCTGAGCTCGAGACTAATGATGTCGAGGCGGTGGAATCGCTCGACATGGAAGAGTCTGACACGATGCTGCTGACCAACGATATTCCCGAAGCGGTGGTACTCAGTCCGGGCGACGCCCGGGAAGAAGCCGTGAAGTCGGAGGAATAAGCATATGGGTCATCGGTTAAAAATAGGTGCCGGACTCGCCGTGCTGGCGGGCGTTCTCGCTCTGTCGGGGTGTACGTCGACACCGGAGCTGCCGGAACACAAACCGAAACTCGGGGTGGCGCAGAACAGCGATGGAATCGTGACGTTTGCCGTCACCACGGCGGTGGGCTACGAATATGCGATTTATTATGAAGACCCGAAGACGCGTTCGTGGAAGCTGATTCCGGGGTGCGACCGGATCCGGGGCACCGGCGAGCAGGTGCAGATTGAGAAAAAGTTCAACTCCCGCGGTCCGTTGCCGGCCTTTACGGTGCGGCATGTCCGCCTCAATTAATCGGTCGTAAACGTCGCCATCACCGGGCGGTGATCCGACGCGGCATAGGTGAGCGGGTGGCGGATTACCATTGATTTTTCCGGCACCGCGCGGTCCAGCATCCGGGCATTGGAAAAGATATAGTCGAACCGGGTGTGGAGCTCGGACGGAGCATTGTAATACGTCCACGCATCGCCGGCGGGTTCCTGCGGCCGCAGGTCGAAAAGGTTTTTCCGCGTCTTACCCATAACCTCCCGAATGGCGGCCGAATTCGGGTTGTCGTTCATATCGCCGACAACGAGCAGGTGGGCATCGGGCTGATCCTCCATGAGCCGGCGGACCACTTTATTCAGCAGGCGCGCTTCGTTGCGCCGCATCTCCGTTTGTCCGAGCGGGTTGTAGACCTTCGATTTCAGGTGCGCATTGATCAGGTGGAAGGAATAGGTTTCCGAGACCTGGATTTCCGCTTCCAGGAATCCGCGGGCGACGGGCAGTTTGGCTTTGCCGATGGAATACCATTCGTTGGTGTGGTGCGTGTTTCCAATGATTGGAAAAACGCTCAGGATGGCCAGGTTGATATCGCGGTCGCCGCGCTGCAGATAGGCGACATGTCCGTAGTCGACCCCCTCGGTTTTCAGCCAGGCCTGAAACGTATTCAGCCAGGCCGGGTCGCCGATCTCCTGAACGGCGAGTACATCGGGATGCACCTCGCCGAGAATCTGCGCGATGGCGCGGCATTCGGCATCGGGTTTGGGATTGTCCTTTTTGCCGTCCCGGTCGCGGTCCATGAGGGCGAACTGTTTCAGGTTGTAGGTCATCACCGTAAACTCCCGCCCGAAGACGGACGGCAGTATGCAAAGGATCAGCAGGGTGCATAAAAAATGGCGGTGTACCGACATGGAGGCTCAGCGTTTCCAGTCACTCTTATCCATCGTCAGCCGGGCGGCGGCATCTTTGAGCTGCTTCAGCGCGCGGGCATCGTTCGGCGTCTGTTCCACGATCTTTTCGTGGCACTGATACTCCTGCGCAATCTGTCCGGCCTGTTGGTAAAGCGCGGCGAGTTCCCGCAGGGTTGCGAGATCCGCCGCGTTGTTCTGCTTCAGGAATTCCAGGGTCTGGATGGCGACTTCCGGCAGGTCGGCGGCGCGGGCGGCGCTGCAGTGCGCCTTGGCGAATTTAGGGTTCAGCGGATCGAGGTTGAGAATGGCCTCTGCTTCTGCGAGGGCCTGCCGCGGATCTTTTTTGCGGAGCGCGGCGAGGTGCAGCAGGCGGCCCGAGGCTTTCAGCCGTTCCATTTTGCCGGCCGGTGACCGCCGGTTTTTTTTCAGCGCGGCGGTCCGCAGCAGTTTCCGGATCTGCAGCAGGCGCGGTTCGATGGCGAGGGCGGCGGTGAACATATCCATGGCATAGTCGAGGTTGTCGCGCTCGAGGGCGGCCACGCCTTTGTCGTAGTAGGGGCGCACGTTCGGGGGGGCGTTTTCCAGTGTAATCTCTGCCATACCATATTCCGCATTTGAATTCGGGCCATTGTATTCCAGGCCTTGGAAAAAGCAACCGTTTACAAAACCGGGGTCATGAGCGAACAGAGGTTTTCGCCGAGCTTCTGCAGGCGCGGGCGCGCGGACCATTCGTTCAGGTCCACTTCAGCACTGTCGGCCATTTCTTCGCGGATGAGGCGCTTGATATCGTTCACGACCTTTTCGTCTTCGAGCAGGGCGGTGGTTTCGTAGTTCAGTTCGAGGCTGCGGATATCGAGGTTGGAGGTGCCGACCAGCGCCACGGAGGTATCGATCACCATCGCCTTGGCGTGAATGAACGGCGGCTTGCGGAGGAAGATGCGGGCCCCGGTCTCGAGCAGCTCTTCAAACAGGGCCTTGGCGGCCATTCCGGCATATTTGTGGTTGTTGTGTTTCGGCAGCACGATGCGGACGTCTACGCCCCGGCGGGCGGCGGAGCGCAGGGCCTGAATGATATCGGAGGTGGGCGCAAAGTAGGGGGTGACCAGCAGAACCTGCTCCTGCGCGGTGACGATGGCATTAAAGAAGGCCTCGCTGAGCAGGCCGGGGGTGGAGGCGGGGCCGCTCTCGATCAGGCGGGCCCGGGTTTTGCCGACGGAAATGATTTTCGGAAAGAAATCGGAGGTCAGCAGGGTGTCGGCCGATTCGCGGGTCATGAAAAACCAGTCGCTGAGGAAGGAGAGCTGCAGCTCGTGCACCAGCGGGCCCTCGACTTTGAAGTGGTAGTCGCGAATGGCGGGGCGGGTCTGCGTGGTCACGTTTTCCGATGCCAGGTTTACGCCGCCGAAAAAGGCGACGTGGCCATCGACCACCAGGGTTTTACGGTGGTTGCGCAGGTTGATCTGGAACTGGGCTTTGAGCGGGTTGGCCTGGGTCCAGCCGCAGATTTTAAGGTTCGGAATATTGCGGTATTTCCGGAACATGCCGCCGAGATAGGCGTGGGTGGAACCGAACCGGTCGAACAGCAGCCGGACCTCGACCCCTTCCTCGGCTTTTTCCTTGAGGGCTTCGAGGAATTTCCGGCCGGTGCTGTCGCGGTGGATGATAAAGCTCTGCATGTGGATATGGTGTTTGGCGGAGCGGATGGCCTGCAGCATGAGCGGGTAGGCCGCATCGCCGGAAACGAGCGGGAACACCGCATTGGAGGAGAGCAGGGGATGATCCGGACAGATGGCATCGAAGGCAGTATTCATTTTGCGGCTGACCCGGTTTTCGAGGGTGGCCGACTGCGTCATATAATCCTGGTGCCAGTCCCGGAGTGCGGATTCCTCGACGAGGCGTTCGTCGCGCCGTTTCATCAGCAGCTGGTTGGTGATCTGGCGCTCCAGGCCTTTGATGGTTACGCGGTCGACGCCGAACGATAAATAGACGAGGGGGCCGATGACGGGAATGGACCAGGCCAGGAAAATCCAGAGGATGGTGGCGCTTGCATGACGGCGGCGCTGCAGGGCGTGGAGGGTGACCGCGACAAAAGCCGCAATATGCATCGCCGTACTGAACACGACCCATAATGTGATATCTGATGCCGTTTGATCCATGCGCCTAATCCTAGGCGGATCACGACGGAAAGAACAGGTAAATTTAGGGACTCGGAGTTGCCATTCAGAATGAAAGGACTACATTTGGGGCATGAGATTTTTGCTGTATAACATTTGCTACGGTACACACGGAAACCAGAAGAAACTGCCCCTGATCGGCCTGCTCGGACACACCCAGACCCATCTGGGGGAAATCATCAACTTTATCTCGGAGATCAATCCCGATGTTGTGGGGCTGGTCGAGGTGGATAACGGGTCCTACCGGCACGGTAAAAAGTGCCAGGTGGAAGTGATTGCCGAACAGCTCGGGCACTTTCATTCCTACCGCTCGAAGTATGCGGAGGATTCGCGCTGGCAGCGGATTCCGATTTATAACAAGCAGGGCAATGCCTTCCTGGCCAAGGATTCCATCAGGAACGAGCGGTTTCACTATTTTGAAAAGGGCATGAAAAAACTGGTGATCGAGCTGGAGCTGGCGAACGTCACCTTCTTCCTGGTTCACCTGGCGCTGAGTTTTAAGACGCGGCAGAAACAGATCCTGCATCTTTACGAAATGGTCAAGAACTGTGACCGGCCGCATATCGTGGCCGGCGATTTCAATGCCTTCACCGGCGAGGATGAGATTCGGCTGCTGATGTCGGCCAGCGGCCTGAAAAATGCGGATCCGCAGCGGCGGCCCTCCTATCCAAGCTCGGGCCCGAAACGGCATCTCGATTTTATTCTGCACAGCCCGGACATTAACGTGACCCACTTTGAAATGCCCCGGACGCAGCTTTCCGATCACCTGCCGCTGGTCATCGATTTTGATATCGAAAGTCCGTTTGAAGCGTCGGCTCACCCCTGACGGGAAAAACCTGTACTTCCCCGTGGCAGGGGGCTAGCTTTTATCCATTGAGGTATATGTATGACTGAATTTTTTATCGGTATGGCCGTGATGCTGGTTTTGGCGGCGGCGCTGTGGATCTGGAGTAAAACCCGCAACCGGAAATCGGCGCGGGAAATCCGCGTCTTTTCCAGCATAGAGCAGCTCAAGGCCATCGGCCAGTTGTCGGTGTATAAAGTGCTGACCAAAGAGATCGTTACGGAAACGGACCACACCTGGGGTGAGATCGGCAACCGCTACCTGAGCTGGGTGCTCAGCGGCAAGAAGATGGCGATGATTTTCGAGTTCGAAATCGACTTTCGCTATAACCTGCAGAGCCCGTACTTTCAAATTGCCGAAAAGGCTGAAAATACCTATGCGGTGAAGATGCCGCCCTGCGACTACGAGGTGAATATACGCGATATCCGGTTTTACGATGAGCAGGGCTCCCGGCTGCTGCCGTGGCTTTTGCCGGATCTGCTGAACGGATTCCTGAGCGGCGGATTTTCGGAAGAGAACAAAAACAAGCTGGTTGACGCGGCCAAAAAGCACGCAGAAAAACAGGCGTTGGAACTGATCAACAATATTCAGTCCGAAGTGCAGAAGTCGGCCAAGTCGACGCTGGAGTCGATCAGCCGCGCCTTCGGGGCCACGGCGATCGAGTTCAGTTTTGCGACGCCGGAGGCGACGCAGGTATCGGTCGAAATGTCCGAAAAGATTGCTTCTTAATAGTCGGAATCGGAGACGCCGCCGCGGAGCACGGTTTCGGTGGCGCCGATCCCCAGCCGGGTGGCGCCCTGCTCAAGATAGCCGACCGCCTGGTCCCAGGTCCGAATGCCGCCGGACGCTTTGACGCCCATTTTTCCGCCCACGGTCCGGACCATGACGTCAATGATTTCCGGGGTGGCGGACGACGGGCCGAAGCCGGTGGAGGTCTTTACAAAATCAGCCCCGGCTTCCAGGGACAGTTTGCAGGCTTCCGCCACCTGCTCCAGGGTCAGGAAACAGCTTTCCTGAATGACTTTCACCAGTACATTGCGGGCATGGGCGACTTCCACAACCGCCTGAATATCGGCCCGCACCTTGTCCATGTTGCCGGAAAGGAACTGCCCGATATTCATGACCATATCGATTTCGTGGACGCCGTCTTCGATGGCCCGGGCCGCCTGGGCGGCTTTGATCGGGGTGGCATCGGCGCCATGCGGAAAGCTGAGCACCGTGGAGACCCGCACATCGGAATTCCGGAGCAGTTCAGCCGCCAGCGGAATATCGCAGGGGCGGACACACATGCTGGCCACGCCGTATTTCAGGCACATGGCCGCGTCTGCGCGGAGATCCGATTCCGTCTGGTTCGGTTTCAGCACCGCATGATCAATGGTGGAGGCGACGTCCTGCAAAGTATAGCTCACGGGGTATTCTCCTATAGAAAAGCCGCCCGGAAAGGGCGGCTTCGGAATTTCCAGGGTCTGGAAAATTATTTCGTGGTGATGCGGCGGACATATTCCTTGTCTTCATCAGACAGGGCGCTGCCCGGGATTTCGGCTTCACGTCCGTTTTTGGCGTTTTTGATGGTAACTTTGCCGCGTTCCACCTTCACGAAGATGGCGTTCACGGTAACCGCTTTGCCGCCCATGTTGATGGTCCAGTCGCGGTAGTCGATCACTTCGCCGGAAGCCGATTTTTCTTTCGGTACCGCCGGGATGCCGCCGGCCAGGGCCGGTCCGCCGCCCTCTTTCTTTTCAAGCCGCGGATTCGTTACAAATTTGCTCGGCACGCCGTCAATACGAACGGTCTGTGCAGGGCCTTTGCTCGGAATCGGCAGGTCAAAATAATAGGCGTTGCCGTCTTCGTCGGCGTCCCCGGAGTTCAGCATGATTTTGCCTTCTTCATATTCCTCGGGTTCGAAGTCAACTTTATAGAATCCGAGGTATTCGGGGACGTTGTTATAGATAATGACGTGGTATCCGCCCTCTTTGAGCTGGCCGGAAAGGACGTGCCAGTAGCCGTCCTCGCCATCGGGCATTTCATAGCGCATGGAGCAGAAATCGCGGATCTTCATGCGTTCAACATAGTGTTCGCCGCCGATTTCCTTCAGGAGTTTTTCAACTTCCTTCTTATCGGGGTCATTTTTCTTGGCGGCCTGGGCCGAAAGCATGCCGGTGGCCGCAATGGTCGTGCAGATCAGTGTTGTCAGTAACTTTCTCATTGCAGGGTGTCTCCTTATCTCGTGATTCACTGCCATTCAGCAAATTCAGCTGAACCAAATATATGCAACAAATAGAGGTTTTAGCGGTATTTCGCCATGTTTTTCTCTGTTTTATTCAAAGAACGCCCGCGAAATCGCAAATTAGACACTTGGCAGGGCGGGGGAGTTTCTGCATAATCCGCGGCCTTTTTGAAGTTTACACAACCAAGGGACTACCAATTATGTACAGTGCATCCGACCTGAAAAAAGGACTGAAAATCGAGATCGACGGCGATCCGTGCATGATCACCAATTTCGAATTTTCCAAACCGGGCAAGGGGCAGGCGCTCTACCGCTGCAAAATCAAAAACCTGATCACCGGCAACACGTTTGATAAAACCTACCGCTCCGTCGAAAAGGTGAACAAATGCGCCCTGATGTCGCGCGATTACACGTTTTCGTATATCGACGGGGAAAACTATGTGTTTTCCGACAATGAAACCTTCGAGGAAGTCATGCTCAGCGAAGAGCTGCTCGGCGACCTGAAATATTTCATCGTCGACGACATGGAAGTGGAAATCCTGTTCCACAACGACCGCGCCCTCGACATCACCCTGCCGAACTTCGTGGAAATGGAAATTGCGGAAACCGAACCGGGTGCCCGGGGCGACACCGCCACCAACGTTATGAAACCGGCGAAGCTGAGCAACGGCTACGAGATCAATGTTCCGATCTTCATCAACGAAGGCGACATGGTCCGTATTGATACGCGTACCGGCACATATTCCGACCGCGTGGCCAAAGGGTAATGCAAACCTGTCCGGTCAAAGCCCGGGACGTCCTGATGCGCAGCGTCCGGGCGTTTTTTTATGCGCGCGGCTATACCGAGGTGGAAACCCCGGTCCGGCTGGAAACCCCCTGCATGGAGCTGCATATCGATGCGGAACCGTCGGGCGACCATTTTCTGCGCACTTCGCCCGAGATTTTTCATAAACAGCTGCTGGCTGCGGGGCACAAGCGCATCTTTGAAATCGGCAAGTGCTTCCGCAGCGGCGAGCGGGGCCCGCTGCACCATCCCGAATACACCATGCTGGAATGGTACCAGACCGACGCCGACTACATGGATATCCTGGAAGAGACCCGGGATCTTGTTTCCCGGGTCTGGAACGCGGTTTCCAATGATTGGAAAATCCTGACGGTTTCCGATGCCTTCCGTGAATTTGCGGGGTGGGATCCGGCGGGAAACTATGATGAAGACCGGTTTGATATCGATCTGGTGGACCGGGTTGAGCCGGCGATCAGGGCCATGGGCGGACCGGTGGTGCTGAAGGATTATCCCGTCGAGGCCGCGGCGCTTTCGCGCGTCAAGCCGGATGATCCGCGGCTGGCGGAGCGTTGGGAGCTGTATATCGACGGCGTTGAAATTGCGAATGCTTATTCGGAACTGACCGATCCCGTGGAGCAGCGCGCCCGGTTCGAGGCGTGCGCCGCGCAGCGGCAGGCCATGGGGAAAACCGTCTATCCGATCGATGAAAATTTTATCCAGGCTTTGGAAAAGATGCCGGCGTCCGGCGGCATTGCGTTGGGGGTTGACCGCCTGCTGATGCTGATGCAGGGGGAAACATCCCTCGATGCGGTTTTGCCGTTCCGGAGCTAGTCGGACCGCTTTTTATCGTTATCCTGATGATATTTGTCCACCGTTTTCTCCAGGTGGCGCAGCTGTTTGGCCACATCATTCAGGCGATACTCGATTGAGTTGAGAATCCAGAACTGGAAGTGCTCCACCTTGGACGATTTGTGCATCATCCAGATGATTTTGATGGAGACCAGCAGGACGGCGATTTCGAGGGAAAACAGCGGCGGAATCAACGGATGCTCGATGTGAAGCAGGTGGTTCACAAAGTCGTTGGTGGCCAGCGCGGCAATCGCGACTATGAAAAAGCGGTTGACCCAACGGTCCTGTTTTTCCGCATCCTTACCGCCGATCTGTCCCATCAGCTGGCGGATTTTTTCTTTTTCCTTTTTAAACTGATCAAGCTCGGCTTTCAGTTTGATCGGGTCCAGTTCTTCCATCCGTACATCTCCTGTAAAAACTGGCTGGATTATAGCCCTGACTTGGAATGCATCAATAAAATCAGGAGGGGAATCGTCCGGGTTATTACGGATGCGTCTCCGTCGTTGTAAGCAAATGGTTTGATATACGAAGGGAAGATGAACCATAATGCTAGCGTAGAAAGCGTGAGATGCCGATGCATGAAATGATTCTAAGAGCGCTGATTCTGTTGACCATCCTGATCGGTCTGTCCGGATTATTGTTCAAGCGCAACCTGCTGCTTCGGATTATGTCGATGGATGTCATGGGCACCGGCATTGTAAGTCTGTTTGTTTTCACTGCGGCTTATTATGGCAAGCGAACGCCGACGGTTACTGAAGAACAGGCCGGCACCTATGCGGACCCCGTTTTGCAGGGGGTTATTCTGACGGCGATCGTGATCGGTTTTTCGATTATGGCCCTCGTGCTGGTGGCGGCTATGCTGATTGCGAAGCGGTTTCCGCGACTGGATGTGGATGAAATTGAGAACCACTGGAGAGAGGAGGGATGATGCTGCTGCTCATTTTTGCTCCCCTGGCGGTGGGATTATGCTGTCTGATTACCGGACGCAGTTTCCGGTTCGCGCCGTTTGCGGCTTATCTGTTCTCTTTCGTCATCAGTGCAGCGGTTCTGGTGTCCGGAAATGTGCAGGCGCTTCAGCTGGTCGACAGTTTCGGGGTGTCGCTGCTTCTGGATCCGGCTTCGGCGTGGTTTGTTCTGCTGAATGCTGTTGTGTCGATGGGGGTGGCCTGGCACGAGCGTTATCGCAGTCGGCATCACTATTTTTTCGTTCTTCTGGTGCTGCTGCACGGCTGCATAAATGCCTGCTTTATCAGCACCGACCTGTTTAATCTTTATGTCGTCATCGAGCTGACCACGATCATCGCGTTTCTGCTGATCAGCCAGGGCATGACCACCCGGCATTTATGGAATGCGCTTCGGTATATTTTTCTCAGTAATGTCGGGATGCTGTTTTATCTGCTGGGTGTGCTTTGGGTGTATCAGGTCAGCGGCAGTTTTTCTTATACCGGAGTGGTTGATGCGCCGCCAACCGCGCGGGCTTTAATCATGGTGGGTTTACTCGTGAAAGGCGGTGTCTTTATTCCGGGATTATGGCTGCCTCAGGCGCATTCGGAAGCTGATGCCGCGGTTTCCGCCCTGCTGTCGGGGGTGGTGGTCAATATCGGCCTGCTTCCGCTGATTCGACTGGAGGCGTTTTCTCCGGATATTGAGGTGGTGCTCCGCGTTGTAGGTTTCGGCGGTATTTTCACGGGGCTGGGGCTGGCGTTGTTTCAGCAGGATATCAAACGGCTGTTGGCCTGCTCTACGATTTCGCAGGTGGGCTTTGTGCTCATATCTCCCGCTGCAGGCCCGCTGTATGCTTTTGCCCATGGGGTGGCCAAGGCCGTACTGTTTCTCTGCGCAGGAAACCTCCCGGACCGGAACCTGTTGAAACTGAGGGAGACCCGGGTGGAATGGTCGTTGGTGTGGCCCATGCGGCTGGCCGCGCTTTCAATTGCGGGTTGTCCTCTTTTGATCGGCTTTGCCGCAAAGTATGCGGCAGGGGCCCCGTTTTCCGGCTGGGCACAATGGGGCGTTCTTGCGGCATCGGTCGGAACCGCGGCGATTCTCACTCCGGTCATTTTACTGCCCGGCGGCGCGGACCGGGTTAAAAGAATCCGGGGCTGGAAGGCGCCGGTGCTCATGGGATGCGTTCTGGTGGTTCTGGGGTTGGTATTCGGCCCGTACAAATGGGAGGCTGTTGTAAAATCGCTGACCGTTCTTGTCCTGGGCGGGATGCTGAATCGAATTTTGCTGCATCGCCTGCTGTATGTGCCGCTTCCCGCAGGCTGGGAAAAACTGGAGCATGTGGCCGGAATGATCTGCATCACCACCGTGCTGCTGATTCTGGGGGTATACGCCGTATGAGTGGACCCGTCGTGCTGGCTTTTTGTGTCTGGATGCTGCTGACCTCCGATTTTTCATGGATCAACGGGGGAATCGGTTTAATCGCCGCGGTGCTGGTTTCGCTGCTGCAGCCTTACCGCTTTTCCCTTGTGCAGTTTCTGAAACTGGTTTTCCTGATCATTTTGAATCTGCCGCGGGCGATCGCGGAGACCTTTCTCATGGTATTGGCGCCGCATCGGCAGGAGCGCTATCAGGAGCACCGGCTAAAGCATCCGGATGACCCATGGGCGGCATTTGTTGAAATTTTCATCATCACGTTCACCCCGTTCAGCCTGGTGGTTCAGGCCGAAAGCAGGGGTAGAACCCGACTCCACATTATCAGCAGAAAGGGGCCGTCATGATCGTTGTGCTTCTGCTCATGTTGATTGCGGCTGCGCTGCCTCTGATTCAGTCCATACGCAGTGAAAGCATCTGGGAACGTATGCTGTGCTACACGAGTATTTCCACCCGTTTCGCGCTGATCCTTATTCTTTATTCCCGGGTGCAGCATGATCCGATGATCGGGCTGGTTGCCGTGGTGGTCCTGAGTGTGGGAAATTCAGGGTTGCTGTTGCTGGCGAACCTGTTCAAAGCCATGGAGACGGAATGCGAATGATACTGTCCATCCTGTTTATTTCCATCGGTATCGTGCTGTGGTGCTGGGGGTCTGTTCAATTTATGGCCAAACGGAACCTGCTGTGGAAAATTCATGCCCTGGGGGCTGTGGATACCATTGGAACGGTATTCATTCTTCTCGGCGCTCTGATCCAATCCCTGGAAAACTGGCCGCACATTCTGCTGGCTGCCGGCGCCGTGATTTTCTGGGGCACGACCTTTTCGTTCACGATTGCCCGGCTGAGTGATGATCAAAATGAGCGGGATGCGGCAGAATGACGGGGTGGTTCGAGTTTGCCATGGTGGCCTTGCTGCCGATCACCGCGCTGATTACGGTCCTGCAGCAACGCCCGTATTATGCCCTGATTTCGCGCGGCATCATGGGGGTGGTCGCAGTTTTGATCTATGCCTCTTTCGGGGCCGCCGACGTCGCACTGACCGAAGCGCTGGTTGGCACGCTGCTCACGGTAATTCTTTTTGCCATTGCGGTCCGCACATCGCTGGCCATTCGGGTCGGGGTTCTGGCGGACGGTCGGAAACCGGATGCGAATCATCCGGTTCGCCGCTTCTGTTCCGCGCAGTGCCTCTACGAGCGGTGGGTCATCTTTGATTCCGAAGGCGAGCTGGTTGCCGAACTCAAGGCCGGGCGGCTGGATGCGGCCTGTTTCAAGCCTGCGGATGTGCCTCTGCTCGGGCGATACCTGAGCGAAGAACAGCTGGGTGAACATCCGGTCACGCTGCTGGCCGAACACTGCCGATGGCATGAACGCAAGATTCGTGAACTGCTGCCCGATGATAAAACCATTGCGCGAATGATTTATGCGGGGAAGGAGGCGGATCACTGATGCGCTGGGTTTACCTCATTGCGATTACCTCGGTTTTCCTGCGCCTCGCGTTCCTGGCGCCGGCAGGCGATACCCTGCCGGAAGGTATTGCTGAAATCATCGTTGCCGAAACGCAGGTTCCCAACAGTGTGGCCGGCGTGCTGCTGCATAACCGCCTGTACGATACAATATTCGAGGTGTTTGTATTCACTCTTGCGGTATTGGGTATTCAGTTTGCGCTGTCGCTGCACGGCACCGAAAAAAATGAATACCACATCAGCGATCCCACCATGGTGATCATGGCGCGCATTGCCGCCATGGTTCAGGCCCTGATTTTTGTCGAGCTGGCCGTGCGCGGCCATCTGGCACCCGGGGGCGGTTTTGCCGCGGGCGTTGCCGGCGGGACGGCGGTCGGGCTGGTCGTTCTTTCCCGGAATGTCCATACGCTGTACGAAGCCTATCAGCGATGGCATGTGGCCACGATCGAGAAAGTCCTGGTGCTGCTGATTCTGCTGATTGCCGGAACCTTCCTGTTTTTTTCCGGTACCGTTTCCGCCGGCCGTCCGCTGAGTATCTGGTTGATCCCGCTGTTGAATATTCTGATTGCCCTGAAAGTGGCGCTCGGATCCTGGACCATTGTGCTGCTGTTTATCCGCCACCGCGGGCTTTTATAATTCCGGGGCGGAGCGGCCGGTGCGCGGTCGCCGGTTTCTGCTTTCATCAACAAATTAGCGTGTCAATCGGCGGGGGGGCGTGCTAGAACCTGCGCCTGATTTTAAAGGGAGATAGAATGGGGAAGAAGTTGAAAATCGGGGTGGCATGCGGGGGTACCGGCGGCCACATTTTTCCGGGGCTGGCTACCGCGAACGTGCTGGCTGCACGGGGACACGATGTAACGCTCTGGCTGGCGGGCAAAGACATTGAAAACGAGTCGGTGAAAGGCTGGGAAGGCCCGGTCATCACGATTCCGGCCGAAGGGTTCCAGTTCGGTCTGTCGCTGCGCAGCGTGAAAACCGTATTCCGCCTCCTGAGTGCCTATCGGCTCGCGCTGAAGCATATGAAGAAAAACCGCCCGGATGTGGTGCTGGCCATGGGAAGCTATGCTTCGTTCGGTCCGGTCAAAGCCGCCTGGAAAACGGGGATTCCATATGTACTGCACGAAGCCAATTTGCTGCCGGGCCGGGCTGTGACCATGCTGGCCGGCAAAGCCCATACGGTGGCCGTCAGTTTTGAAAAGACCAGTTTCTATCTGAAACACTCCAATATTGTGCGCACCGGTATGCCGCTGCGCAAAGAGATCCAGAAAGCCTGCGAGCTGCCGCGCAGCGCACGGTCGGAATCGGACCCGCTGCGCATTCTGGTTATGGGCGGCAGCCGCGGGGCGCGGGTCCTGAACGAAGAACTGCCCCGGGCGCTGGCGATGGCCGCGGCAAAAGGGGTGAAGCTCAGCGTGATCCATCTGGCCGGCCTGCAGGATACCGCGGAAATCCAGGCGGTTTACGATAAAGCCGGCATCGAAGCCGACGTGCAGCAGTTTGTTCAGCAGATGGAAAACATCTATTTAAAAACCGATCTGGCAATGTGCCGGTCGGGCGCCGCCACGTGTGCGGAGCTGGCCGCCTTCGGCGTGCCGGCCTTGCTGATTCCCTATCCCCACGCCGTGCGGGATCATCAGATGAGCAATGCGCGGGTGATGCAGGATTCCGGCGCGGCCGACGTGGTGGCCCAGCAGGACCTGACCGCCACCTGGCTGCGCGACTACCTCGTGAATGTGGCGGCCAAACCGGGTCGCCTGGAGCGCATGGGCGCGGCCATGAAAAAGCGGGGGCAGGTCGATGCCGCCCAGCAGCTCGCCAACCTGATTGAAAAAGTGGGCGGCGAATAAATGAGTCCGGTGGGTCGGGCGGAGCGGCTGATTAAAAAAGGCGGGCATGTTCACCTGCTGGGCATCGGCGGTATCGGCATGGCCGGCATTGCCTGGCTGCTTAAAGAGCGCGGTTTCCGCGTGTCCGGCTGCGACCTGCAGCAAAACCGGCAGACCGACTGGCTGGCCCGCAGCGGCATTGAAATTTTGTCCGGTCACGCCGAATCCCACATTACCGATTCCGTCGACTGGGTGGTGCGCTCGACGGCGGTTCCCGACTCGCATCCCGAAATCCGGGCCGCGTTGGCGAAGGGGCTTCCGGTTTCGCGCCGCGGTGAGGTGCTGCCGGCCCTGATGCGCGACCGAACCTGTATTGCCGTCAGCGGCACGCACGGTAAAACCACGACCACCGCCATGATTGCGCAGGTCCTGGATTGCGGCTTTTTTGTCGGCGGCGAAATCGCCGGGTTCGAGGGCGCCGTTGCGCGCGACGGCGAAATTATGGTGGTCGAGGCCGATGAATCCGACGGCACGGTGGCGGGCTATTCCCCCGATTATGCCATTATCACCAACATCGAATACGACCACATGGAGCACCACGACTCCGAGGCGGCCTTCATCGGCTGTTTTGAAAAACTGATCCAACAGACGAAGAAGACGGTGTACTACTGTTCCGCTGATCCGATCGCCCGTCGCATCTGTTCGGAAAATCCAACATGCGAATCCTACGATGTGATCGAGGGCCTTAAGCTTCCAATCCCTGGAAAGCACAACCTATGGAATGCCTCGGCCGCGGCCGCGGTTTCCAGGCATTGGAAAACGGATGCGGAAATTTTCCGGGCCCTGGAAAACATCCGGCCGGTTGCCCGTCGTTTTGAAACCGTATTTCACCGGCGCGGCATTCGGATTGTTTCGGACTATGCCCATCATCCAACGGAAATTGCGGCGCTGATCCAGACGGCGCAGGAGCTGAAGCCCGGGCGGCTGCTCGGATTGTTCCAGCCGCACCGCTACACCCGTACGCGGGCGCTGGGGGAGGATTTCCCGCCGAGTTTCCAGGGGTTGGAAAAGCTCTGGCTGGTTCCGGTGTATGCCGCGTCGGAACAGCCGCTTGAAGGCGGAACTTCGAAGGATCTGGCGCGGCGTTTTTCCAATGATTGGAAAAACCGCCTGCATGAGTTCCAATCATTGGAAGCTGCGTGGGCGGATATACAGCACGAACTCCGGGAGGGGGATCTGCTGCTGATCATCGGCGCCGGGGATATTGAGCAGGTGGCCGAATGGGCAAAAGGATGGTACCCCGGAGAGGGCTCGAACCTCCTACCTACGGATTAGGAATCCGTCGCTCTGTCCAGGTGAGCTACCGGGGTGCCGTAAAGAGGGAATAAAATCCGTAAATCCGTTTTAAATTGCAACCTTCAAAGCAAAAAGAAAACCCGGTTTGCCAGGCAAACCGGGTTTAAATTGGAGCGAGCGATGAGATTCGAACTCACGACAGTCACCTTGGCAAGGTGGGGCTCTACCACTGAGCTACGCTCGCGTTTTCCTCGAAAGGAGCGCCTATAGTATGCATGGCGGATTTCTTTGCAAGCCGTTTTTTGTGAAAAAATGCATTAGGTGCACTGCGGGCGTATAATTGCGGTTCTCAAGTGGATAATGCGGGCGGGAATTTCGGCTGATATGATGGGATTGTCCGGGCGGAATCTATGAACGGATCTTGTTTTCCGCGTGCGGGTTTGGTAGACGTTTTCCGGTTTTGTGACACAGGAGAATTTCTGGTATGGAAGAAATTAAATCCAGCAATGCATTGATCTGGAGCGACCGGTGGCGCCTGGGCGCGCTGACTAAGGCGGAGCTGATGAATATCGGCTTTGCGTCGGTCATTATCGGGATGCTGTTCATGTTGTTTCATCTTTTCGGCAATTATGTGGAGAATGTGAACAGCAGTTCGGCGTTTGCGTGGATGATTTCCCGCTGGGGGGATAAAATTTCGTTTGGTGCGGACTATTCGCACGGCTACCTGATCCCGTTCGTGAGCCT
>JBFJYX010000011.1:0-18943 GCA_041622415.1 Pontiella sp. | reverse complement strand
GGTAGGTTTCGTGCGGCGCTTCGAAGATCACCTCTTCGTCCTGCCAGCGGTTGCCGTCGATGCGGCCGCGGACGATGCGGGTCATGGCGGGGGCCTTGCGCCCGTTGGGGCCGATTTCGAGTCCGTGGCTGTAGGCGAGGTAGACCCACTGGTTGCCCTCTTCGGCATAGTCCGGATCAAAGGCGACGGCGAGCAGTCCGCCCTGGCCTTCGGCGACCACTTCGGGTGTGCCTTCGACGGGTTTGGAATAGAGGCGGCCGTCGGCATAGACCCGCAGGTTTCCGGATCGCTCGGTGATCAGTGCGGTGTCTTTATTGAGGAAGGCGATATCCCACGGCGTATCAAGCCCTTCGGCAAACACGTCGACCTGGATTTCGTAGTCGAGGGTCTGGAGGTAGGTCGGCAGGGGAAGGGGTTCGGGGTCGGCCTGCGATTCTGCTTTTTTCAGGAAGTCCACGAGGCCGCGGATCTCCTGGTCGGTCAGCGTATCGGCATAGGCCGGCATCCCGAGATGGGTGATGCCGAATTTAATGTTGCGCGAAATGTGGCCGGTGCTTTCGCCGAACTGCCAGATGCCGTCGATCAGGCTCTGGGCGTTGCCGCCCTGGAATGCGATGCCGTGGCAGTGCGAGCAGTGTTCCTGATAAAGCTCCGCACTGGTTTTTCCAAGGATTGGAAGGGCCGCCGCGGTGAAGCACAGTATGAGAAGCGTTTTCATGAACGCAGTATGAACCCCGATCCCGCGCCGCTCCAAGTCAAAATATCCGGTTGGTTTTCAGTTTCCGGATTTGGCAGGAGCCCGTATAATGCCGATTAATCCTGTGGCTGATATACGTATTATTTTTATTGCTTATTTCTGTTGATGGATGCGCAGAAATGTATGAAACCTCTTTAAATGAACAAAACCTTTGAATACCTTTTTGGTCCTGTACCCTCCCGCCGTCTGGGCCGTTCGCTCGGTGTGGATTTGATTCCGTTCAAAACCTGTACGATGGACTGCTCCTATTGCCAGCTCGGCGAAACCTCCTGTGCCATCAGCAAGCGGGGCAACTATGTGCCGATGCAGGATGTGCTTCAGGAACTGGGTCAATGGCTCGAGCAGGACGGGCAGGCCGACCACATCACCCTGGCCGGTTCGGGCGAGCCCACCCTGCATAACCATTTCGGCGATGTGTTCCAGTGGGCGAAGGAGCATACGGATATCCAGACCGTGCTGCTGACAAACGGTACGCTGCTGCACAACGCGAAGGTGCGGGATGATGCGGTGCTGGCCGACAAGGTGAAGGTGACGCTGAGCGCGTGGGACGAGGAGAGCTTCCAGCAGATTCACCGTCCGGCGAAGGGAGTTACCTTTGACCTGCTGGTGAAAGGCGAACAGGCCTTCCGCCACGCCTACCTCGGGGAGCTGTCTGTTGAGGTGTTCATTATTGACGGGGTTAATTCCCAGTTTGACCATGTGAAAAAAATCGCCGAGGTGGTGAAGTCCATCAGCCCGGACCGGATTGATATCAACACCGCCATCCGCCCGCCGGCCGATTCAGCAGTCAAGGCCTGCCCCGAGGATCGGCTTCAGGCGATTGCTGAAATGTTCGGGCCGAACGCCTCGGTCATGCCGGCTTTCCAGAAGCAGGGGTTCCAATCCCTGGAAATCAGCGAGGAGGCCCTGGCGGGACTGGTCAAGCGGCATCCGGCGACCTGCCGCCAGCTGGCGGACGAATTCAATCTTCCGCAGGACCGGATGTTCAAGACGCTTAAGCAGCTGGTTTCAGCCGGTCTGCTGTCTGAAGAGAAGCGCGAGGGCGAAGGCTATTTTTACTGCCGCTGAGGCGGCCCCGGCGGCTCAGTATTCCTCGCGGTCCGGTTTGTTTTTCCAGGCCCGGAAAACGGCGCGGGCCTCGTCCTGCAGATGCTGTTGCATCGGGATGGTCCGGTCCGTCCAGGGGCGCGCCATTTCGGCGTAGAGTGCGCGGTCATCAAACCCGGCATCGGCGGCGTCGGTCATATCGCCGGCAAAGTACACGGCATCGAGCCGGGCCCAGTAAATGGCCGACATACACATGGGGCAGGGCTCGCAGCTGGTATAGATTTCGCAGCCTTCGAGCACATGGGTTCCGAGTTTTTCACACGCTTTCCGAATGGCGGCCACTTCGCCGTGGGCGGTGGGGTCGTTGCATGAGGTTACGCAGTTCCAGCCCCGGGCAATCACGGTGCCGTCCTTTACAATGAGGGCGGCAAAGGGCCCGCCTTCGCCGGCTTCCATTTTTTCGCGGGAGAGGGCGATGGCTTCGCGCAGGAACTGTTCGTTGCAGGGCATCAGTCCTTCGTCGCTTTTGCGGCCGCGCCGGAATTTTTAATGAACTCGGCAATGGCCGTGTGGCCGGCTTTGGCGGCAAAGCTTTCGGCGGTGTCGCCGTCGATATCCTGCAGGCGGGTATCCGCGCCGCGGGCGAGCAGCAGGCGGACGTTTTCGGCCTGTCCTTCCGCGGCGGCCCACATGAGGGCGGTAAAGTGTTCGTTGCTGTCGATCATGTTGATGTCCGCCCCGGCATCGAGCAGCAGGGTGAGGGCGTCTTTGCCGTTGGGGGCACTGGCGGCAAACATCAGCGCGGACGTGCCGCCGATATCCTGCCGGTTGACCTCGGCGCCGGCGTCGAGCAGCAGTTTGACGGTGTCGGTCCGGGCGTTGAACGCGGCGAACATCAGGGCGGTGCGTTTTTCGTTGTTGCCGGCATTGACGTCGTAGTTCTGTTTCAGCGCGGTTTCAATGACGGCGGTCCGGCCGTCGAGTGCGGCTTCGAACACGTCCTGCTGAGCAATGAGCTGTACGGTGTTTGAGACGGCCTGTGCCGAGGCGGCGGTGAGTATGGCAGTGATGAGCGATACAGCTGTTTTCATGGTTTTCCCCGTTAATCAGTTGAGCTCCATCCGACCACAGGCGTGTGGTGAACGCAAGGGCAATTCACATTGCCCGGCGCGGAAACGTTCTATACGCTTCGCGCGATATGATAAGGTGCGATGTCCGGATTTAAAACCATAGTTGCGGTGCTGCTGGTTGTCAGCACGCTGTCCTGCGGGGCGGCGGTGCGGAAGAATAATATTTCCATCGGCGCGGCGCGGCGCGAGCTGGGGGTGGTGGCGGCGTTTCAGAACTTTCCGGAAAAATACCGGATCGACCGCTATGTGACGCTGCAGCCCAGGGGCGAGTATTATCATATTTATGTGTGCGAGCTGCGCGAGCGCAACCGCTGGCGCACGCTCGTGTTTGCCAACAGCGGCGACTATCTGGGTTATTACGAGACGATCGATCCGCCGGTGGATTTTGACAAGGATGCCCTCGTATTTCCGGGGCCGGACTTCAGTGCCGAAAGCGGCGATTATGTGGAGGAGGAGTTTGATTCGGGCAATGCCTACGTCATTCAGTTCAGTGCTCTGGGCCCGCCGGACCTGGTCAAGTTTGAGAGCCGGACCTTCTCGTTTGTTTCTTCGCCGCGGCGCATCCGGCCGGAGGAGCCGGCGTATCGTTTCGGCCAGGTGGCCAACCGCATGCGCGACTGCATCAACAGCGGGCGGTATGGCACGATCCGCGAGGATTTCAGTCCCGAGGCGCTGGCCCGTATTCCGGAAGAGCGCACCGCAACGATTCTGGAGGGGGTGCGTAAAACGCTCGGGCGCATGGAGCGGGTCGGGGATCCGTGGATTCAGGCGCCGGACACCGCCATTCTGCCGATCACCTTTAAAAACGGCGTGGCCGGCCTGAAGCTGACGCTTTCGGACGAGGATAAGATTATCGGCATGTGGGTGCTGCCTTTTAAAACCGCGTTTCCGGACATTGGAAAAAACCGGGTGCCGATCCGCCTGCCGTTCGATGGACGCTGGCGGGTGATGTGGGGCGGGGATACGCGCGACACCAGCAAATATTTCGGCAGCCGGGTCAGCCATAATGCGCGGGAGTTTGTGATCGCCAACCGCTTTGGAAAAACCTACCGCAGCGAGGGCGCGGAGAATGAGGATTATTATGCCTACCGCAAAACGGTCCGCGCCCCGGCGGCGGGGACGGTGGTGGCGGTGATTGACGGCGTGGCGGATAATCCGCCCAATTCGCCCAACCCGTTCGACCGCCTGGGCAATGCGGTGATGATTGAGCATTCGACGACTGAATATTCGGTGGTGGGGCACCTGCTCAACAAGAGTATCGTGGTGAAGGTCGGCGAGCGGGTGGCGCCGGGGCTGCCGCTGGGGCAGTGCGGTAATTCCGGCGATTCCTCGCAGCCGAGCGTTTATTTTCATCTGCAGGATTCAAAGCATCTGCTGGCGGGGTCGGGTTATCGGCCGGTGTTCAACAATCTCTATCTTACCAAAGAGGGCAAAACGCTGGTGGCGGATGAGTATGAGCCGATGCGGGGCGACTATATTCAGCAGCGGTCAATGCCGGTCAAAAAAGTTGATCCCACGCGGCAGTTCCGCGAGGCCGAAGCGGCCCGCAACGGATTGGGCGATGTCGAAAAAGCCCTGCCGGATGCCCAGTGAGCGGCCCGGCATGGCCGGCGAGTAGACCAGCAGCGGAACATATTCGCGCGTGTGGTCGGTGCCTTTAAAGGTGGGATCGTTCCCGTGGTCGGCGGTGAGGATCAGCACGTCGTCGTTTTCCAGAGTCTGGATAAAGTCGGCCAGCCAGTTGTCGGTCTGCTTTAAGGCCCGGGCATAGCCTTCGGGATCGCGGCGGTGGCCGTAGAGCATGTCGAAGTCGATAAAGTTGGCGAAGATAAAGCCGTCGCCCGGTTTCTGCATAAACTGTTCGACGACCTGCTGCGATTCGGCGGTGTTGCCGGAGTGGATGGATTCCGTGATGCCGCGGTGCGCGACGATGTCTTCGATTTTGCCGACGGCGTAGACGGGGATGCCGGCTTCGGTGAGGCGTTCGGTGATGAGCGGCTCTTCGGGGGTGTAGGCATAGTCGCGCCGGTCTTCGGTTCGTTTGAAGGCGCCGGGTTCGCCGATGAAGGGCCGGGCAATGACGCGGCCGACTTTGAGCGGGTCGCACAGGCGGCGCGCGATTTTGCAGCCTTTATAGAGTTCGTCGAGCGGGATGACGTCGTTGTGGGCGGCGAGCTGCATGACGGAGTCGGCGCTGGTGTAGGCAATCCAGGCCCCGGTTTTCATGTGCTCGGGTCCGAGCTCTTCGATGATGGCTGTGCCGCTGGCGGCTTTGTTGCCAATGACGGGACGGCCGGTTTCTTTTTCAAAGGCGGCCAGCAGGTCGGCGGGGAAGGAGGGGTGGGCGAGCGGAAAATTGTGAAAGCCCGGATTGATTTCGAGGCCGCAGATTTCCCAGTGGCCGGTGATGGTGTCTTTGCCGATCGACTGCTCTTCCATAATGCCGAAGGATGCCAGCGGAGCATCGACGGCTTTGCATCCGGGGATGGATGTGACGGAGGGGAGGAGTTCCGGGATATTGCCGAGGCCCAGTTTCTGAAGGACCGGCAGGTTGAGCCCGCCGACCGTTTCGCCGATATGCTGCAGGGTGGCCGCGCCGGCATCACCGTAATCCGATGCATCGGGCGCCGCACCGATGCCCACTGAGTCGAGGACTATAAGAACCACTTTCATATGTGAATGCACGGTATCGTTTTTTCCAGGGACTGGAAAGCGGAATGGCGGGAGACTCTTTTGGGGGTTTAGGTTTGATTTCCCGCGGCGGGAGGGGAGAATAGCCCGCAATTCAACAGGAGGTTTATGATGTCGTTTACTTTGCAGATCGGGGAGCAGGCCCCGGCGTTCAGCCTGCCGGCCACGGATGGGAATACCTATTCCCTCGGTGATTTTGATGAAAAATTCCTGGTGATTTTTTTCACGTGCAACCATTGCCCGTATGTGATCGGTTCGGATGAAAATACGCGCAAAATCGTTGAGCGTTTCCAGGGTCCGGATGTGCGTTTCGTGGCGATCAATTCGAACAGTCCGAAGACCTATGCCGAGGACAGCTGGGAGCATATGATTGAGCGGATGGAGGAACATCAGTTTCCGTGGCTCTATCTGCATGATGCGTCGCAGGATGTGGCGAAGGCCTATGGCGCGCTGCGCACGCCGCACTTTTATGTTTTTGATGCGGAGCGTAAGCTGGTTTACACCGGCCGGGCGATTGATACGCCGCGCGACCATTCCCAGTCGACCACCCATGAACTGGTGGATGCGCTGGAGGAACTGCTGGCGGGCAAGCCGGTGAGTGTGCCGGTCACGAATCCGATCGGCTGTAATGTGAAGTGGGACGGCAAGGATGCGCATTGGATGCCGGCGGATGCCTGCGACCTGGTCTGAGCCCGGCGGCATACCCTTTTACAGAACATTAATAATTTCGTTCAGAGGGGTTGAATTTATATCAAGCAGACCTATACTGCTACTATTTCCAGGGAAAGCGATAGCAACTATATAACGAGGAAGAAGGGTACTCATGAAAAAAATTGCAATGTTGTTGGTGACGGCCAGTGCGATCGGAATGTTGACCGGTTGCGGAATTCCGGAGGAAGAACACAATATGATTGTTCAGAATCTGGAGAACGAACATGCTGCTGAAGTGGATAAGCTGAATGCTGAAATTGCTTCGCAGAAGGATCTCGTTGATAACGAAAAGAAGAAAGTTCGTTCGATGCGTGTCGAGCTGGATGATGCCACGGAGCGGATCACGAGCCTGCAGCAGAAATCTGCGGAAACCGCAAAAACCCTGGCCTCTGAAAAATCCAAGACTGCGGGACTCGAGTCTGATCTGAAAACCGCGAATTCGCGGCTGGCCTCGGCGGAAGAACGTGCCGCTGAAGCGGAAGCGGCCTACAGCACACTGGATGCTGAGCACCAGGAACTCGCGCGCCGTTTCGAAATGTATCGTAAAAACATGAGTGCGCTGAGCGCGCCGGCCGCCCCGGCCAAGTCCACTGCACCTGCAGCGATGGCTGAAGAGCCGGACATGATGTCTGCGCCGAAAACGGATGCTGAAAAAGCATCGAGCCTGCTGGACATGATGGGCACGATGTAAGTTTGTCAGTGCCGATTGCGAAAGCCCGGATTATTCCGGGCTTTTTTTGTGCCCGGAAGCCGGTAAGGTCTTCGGGTAACCGGAGGTTTGATATGAAACTGAAAATACTGTGGCTGGCTATTTTAGCACTCCCCCTGGCGGCGGTTGCGCTGGAGCCGGGTGATGATGCGCCGCGTTTTGAACTGATGAACCAGGATGGCGAGCGCTGGGCGCTGGGAGAGCATCTCGGCGGACGGCCGATCGTGATCTATTTTTATCCGGCGGCGATGACGGGGGGCTGTACTAAACAGGCCTGTACGTATCGGGACTACATGGCGGGCGGATCGCCGGCCTTCGAGGTGGTGGGCATCAGTGCGGATGCGGTGGAGGGCCTGCGCCATTTCCGGACTGCGGAAAACCTGAATTTTCCTCTCCTGTCCGATCCCGAAGGCCGGGTTGCTCAATCGTTTGGCGTGACGGTGAAACCGGGCGAGAAGATGATCACCCGCACGGTGGGGGGCAAAGAGGTGGAGCTGGTGCGCACGGCGACGACGGCGCGCTGGACGTTTGTGGTCAGCCCCGAGGGCGTCATTCTCTATAAATCCGATCAGGTCAAGCCGACGGAGGATCTGCAGAATGTACTTTCTGTCCTGCAGAACATCCCGCCGGAGAGCGGCAATTAGGACTCGACCAGCGAGAACACCTTATAGCCGTCCAGTTTATCGCGGCCGTTCAGGAAGCCGAGCTCGAGCAGGAAGTTGAGTTCGACGATTTCGACATCGAAGTGGCTGCTGATCAGTCGTGCGGTTGCGGCGACGGTCCCGCCTGTGGCGAGGATATCATCGATAATCAGAATCCGCTGGCCGGGTTCGAAGGCGTCGTTGTGGATTTCGACGGCATCGGTTCCGTATTCGAGTTCATAGGATTCGCGATGGACGGCGTGGGGCAGTTTGCCGGGTTTGCGGACCAGGCAGGTGCCGGCGCCGAGGGCATAGGCGAGGGCGGATGCAAAAATAAAGCCGCGCGCTTCGATGCCGACGACCATGTCAATCCGGTGGTCTTTATGGCGCTCGGCGAAGGCATCGATGGTCATTCGAAACAGCTCGCCGTCGCTCAGCAGGGTGGTGATATCTTTGAATTCAATTCCAGGCTTTGGAAAGTCGGGGATGGTGCGGATGCCGTCGCTGATTTTTTTCATGGATTCTCCGGAAAATGATTGGCGGGGAATCTACCGTGCGTTCCCGGGTTTTGAAAGGGAATCCGACGGGATTCAGCGTTTTGCGGCGTGCGATTTCATGAAAAGTGCCTTGTGCATAAGGCTTTTACAAAAGATGAAATATATTGTGCTCATGCCACGCTATTCTGCCATAGTCCGTTTTTATTGGCTTGAATTTGTTGCTGAGAGTTAAAACGCGGCTCATGTTTTTGTGAATGGGCCATCGGTTCGGGAGAGGAAACAGTATGGCAAAACGAAGCGTTTCACCCATTGGGACATGGATTTTCTGGAGTGTTCTGTTGCTGGGTGTATTTGTGACGGTGACGTGGGAGTATTTCGTCAAAGGATTCACTGCGGATACGAGCTATATCAGCTGGCTGATTCTCGCGTTTTTTGCCTATGGCTTCATCAGTTCGGCGCTGGTGGCCATCTATCTGCAGGCGGAGCATAAATCGCTCAAGGTGCAGCTCGAAAACGAGCGGGTGGTTGACGCCACGGCATCCGATATATCAGCCCTGCTGGACGCCGCCATGGAACGCGTACGCCGCGGAGACCGGATTGAGCTGAAAAATCTGATTTCCGCCTACGGCACGAAGCTGAGCAGCCGCGTCTATAACCTGAGCGTGATTTCCAATATGCTGATTACCGTGGGGCTGCTCGGTACGGTATTGGGTCTGCTGGGAACGGTCACCGGCCTGGAATCGGTGCTGCAGGCAAACAGTGCGGATTTTGCCGAAATCAAGGCGGGCATGAATCGTACGGTTTCGGGGATGGGCACCGCCTTTTATACCACCTTTTTCGGGGCGCTGCTTGGCGGCGTTGTGCTGAAAGTGCTGTCCGCGGAAATGAAAAAGTCCGCGGCGGTGCTGGTGTCGGATGCGCTGCGTTTCAGCGAACTGTTCATTGCGCCGAAATTCCAGCGCTCGTCCGCCGATGCGCTGAGCGAGCTTGAGGGTAAAATCTATGATCTGGATGAGCAGCTCGGTTCGTTGAGCAACAGTTTCGGTTCCGCGGTGGAAACAATCGATTCGAAACAGACCGTACTTTCGTCCGGCCTGGAACAGCTGGTCGAGACCGTCGCCCGAACGAGCGATCAGACCACGGAGCGAACCGGACAGCTGGTGAATGTGATTTCCGGTACGCTGGAGACCACCGCGCGGCAGGCGGATGAGCGTTTGCAGGCCTTTACGTCGACCGTGGAGCAGTTTAACCGGGAGTCTTCGGCGCGGGCCAATGCTCTGGTTGAATCCATTGCAAAAACCACGCAGGATTCCGCTGAGCAAGCAGCGGAGCGTTTTAATTCCGTGATGTATGCGCTTGAGCAGAATGCCGAAAAGACCAACGAACGGGCCGCGACCCTGGTGGAGGCCATGGACGGCAGCCTGAAGGCGACCAATGCGCGGGCGGACGAGCGGCTTCAGGCACTGACCTCGGCGCTGGAACAGGCGAATGCTGAAGCGGCCGGGCAGTCCGGCGCGCTGGCCCAGGCGATTGCCGACAGCATTGAGGCCGCGAACGCGCGGGCGGACGAACGCCTCAGCGCTTCCACGGCAACGCTCGGGCAATCGGTGCAGGAGACCAGCCAGCATGCCGCGCAGCAGCTTGAGGCGGTTTCGGCCTCGGTTCAGACCAATATTGAGGAAACCAACCGGCGCGCCGATGAGCGTATGGAAGCGATGCTCGGCAAGATCAGCGATATGATCCGTTCGGCCGATCAGAATGCCGCAGAACGGCTTGAGGTACTGACCGATGCCATTGGAAAAATGACCGCGGAAACCAGCCGTCTGGCTGATGAACGCCTGGAAACCATGATTCGCGCGGTCGACCACGCCACGCTGTCGGCCACCGCAAAAGCCGATGCCCAGCTGGCCGGATTTGTTGAGAATGTGGAGCGGTCTATCGACAGTTCCCGCAAAGATGCGGAGCAGCGATTGAATACCAAGGCGTCGGACCTTGCCGGAAAACTGAACGAGGCGGCCTCCATGCTTTCGGGCCTGGTGAGTGCCGTGGTGACACCGGATGCCGAAACTGCGAATGATGCTGAAGAGGACTAGATCGTGGACGATTTAATCAACGATGAAGACTCCGGATCGATTTTTGAATCGTTTTCGGATATTGCGCTCTGCACCCTGGCCGTTGCCCTGCTGCTGGTTACCCTGCTGGCGATCAGTATTACCCAGAATGTGAATGTGCAGATCAACCGCAGTAAGTTCAGCGGAGGGGTGATGCGCCCGTCGCTGCATCTGGAGTGCACGGTTCCGGACTTTGGAAAGACCAGCTCGCCCGACCTGGCGCTCGAGCGGGAGCTTTTCGGCGGTCAGCCGTATGTGGCGGTCCATCTGTTCAGCCCGTCGCTTGCCATGATTGCAACGGATGTGCGCGAAGGCGGAACGGTTGCGCTGGGCGAGGATGAAACATTTGCGCAGCAGCAGGATCTTTCCCTGTATCAGTTCCTTCAGCTGGTTCCCGGTATCGAGCCGGGTTCGTTTTCGGCGGACGGACAGGATACGGCGCTGCTGATTCCCTCGATTCTCGATAAGCAGATGGTTTATGAGCCTTCGATGGAGGAGGGCTACCGGGTGAGTGCCGACCGGATGCTGACGAAGAAGCTGCTGGCTTCCATCTGGCCGGTATACAACAACCCGACCTACCTGACCCGGCGGCCTGAAGAATACAGCCGGGCGCGTACCCGGGTGTATGTGGAAATCCAGCGGGCGGTCGATGAGGAGGGGGTTGAAAACCATTTTGTTATTATCGGACACTCGGCCTATAAACTGCCCGATGCGCTGGATGACGGTTCGCTGGCCTGGCTGGGCGGATTTTCCTCCGGCCTGACGGAGATTGTTTTTCTCGGCGAGCACTGGACCGATCCCCAAATGAACACCAATAAGCGGATTGAATTCTTTGAGCAGAACGGTTTCGAGCGGGCGGCGGATGCCTACCGCGCCTATGCGTTCCCGACGGTATCCGGCCGGGTCCTTCAGGATATTTATGAGACGCTCAGCGAAATGGACTATCCGGAAAACAGGCGGGTGCAAAAGGCCCGGTCCGTCGCGGCGCAGATCGAGGTTTCGAGAGCGTTGCTGAACGGCCCCATGGCTTCGCAGGCGGATAATGATCTTTTTCCGCCCCTGCTCTCGCATCGGGACGCCTGGGAAGCCTACGTCGCACATTTTGAGAATGAGCAACCGGACCCGCCGCCGTGGTTCTATACTGAATTCCTGGACCGGATCGGATTTGACCGGCTGACGATTGAGGGTTCGCTTCACTAGAATTCCTGGAGGTAGTCATGGAGATAAAATGCATGAGACTGATCGGTAAAGGAATGGCGGCCGCCGCGCTGCTGCTGAGCTTTGGATGTACGTCTTTCCATTTGTCATCCAGCCCGACTGCCGACATTTATGAGAATGGGGAGAAAATCGCCCGGACGCCCTACAGCTTCAGCCTGATGTCCGGGAACAGAACCTTCACGCTTAAACGGTTCGGCTATGTGGAAGAGGAGGTTACGGTCACCTCGCTCGATCAGAAGCAGATTCATTTTGACCTGCAATGGGTGGGAAAAACCCGTATCGATACCCAGCCGCCCGGCGCAGAGGTGATCCGGATTGAGGACGGCAAGCTTCTCGGCACCACCCCGTGTGCGCTTCATCTGGCCCGTCCGGACCGCGTTGAACTGAAGCTCAAGGGATTTGAAACCGTCGAACGGGATCTTGAACCCAATGAAAGCTATCTCGTGCAGCTGGAGTCGCAGGCCGGTTATAAAACCGCCTTCTACCGGGAGATCCTGTTTGTTTCGGATCAGGGACCGGTGCAGATTTTTGACCGCGTCGCGGGCGAGCGGATCGGCGTGACTCCGGTCCGGCTGAACGTCGAAGCCGGCGCCGCGCTCGAGTACCGTTTACCCGGCTATAGATCCGAATTTGACCTGATCAGTCGAAACGCACCGCATCGTATCGTGATCGAACTCGAGCCGATCACCCGTGTCACGTTGATGGGACCGCGCGGGGCGGAGGTCTACCGGGCCGGCGGTGTTGAAAAGCTCGGCGTGCTGCCTTACACCGTTGAGGTGGATGGAAATGCGATCTATGAGATCAAGAAGGAGGGGTATTACGACCGGTCACTGGCTGTTGCGCCGGGATCCCCTCCGCGCCTGCGGGTCGAGCTCAAGGAAGTCCCCTACAAGGTCATCGAAACGGATCCTCCCGGCGGCGACGTCTACCGTCTGGGCGGCATCGAACGGCTGGGCAAAGCCCCGTTCAAGGTGATTGTGGAAAGTGAGCGGGTCTTTGAGATCAAGAAAGAGGGCTATCAGCCCTACGTGGTCGGCGTTGGTCCCTCATCGCCGGGCCGGCTGAATGTTCCGCTTGCGCCTGTGCCGCGTGACGATCCGGATGCTGCGGCGATTGGGACGTTTGACAGCAATGTGGTTGAATCCTTCTGATTCCGCGATTACCAAAAAATCAGAAGCGGTGACTGATTCCGGGTTTACTGATCCGAATGATGTAGTAGGAGGTTTTGATGCTGCCTTCTTCTTTGGACTCGATACCGCCGACCACAATCCATGAGCCCAGCTTCTGGACAATGACGGTATCCACTTTCCGGGTTTCAAAATACGGGATTTCGACCTCGACCTCGCGGCCGAGTTTATAGGTTTCGTATCCCTGTAAAACCTGGTGGTGGAAATTCAGATGCAGCGTGGCGGTGGTCTGGCTGGCTTTTTTCAGCGTCACCCGGGTGCGGGTGCCCAGGTGCTGGAGTTTGTTAATGGGAACCGGTTTCCCGCCCACCACATTGTAATCCTCCGGAAGCAGAACCTTTTCGGTCTGATCGTTTTCCACCGTTTCGCCGATGTTGGCGTACATCACCGGCAGGGAGGAAACCGTATTTTCCGACGCGGTGAACATGTGCTCGATCACTTCGTCATCCTGCTTGAAGCTCAGCTGATCAAACGGATGGGGCGTTTCAATTTTAAAAAGCTCGATGGCATACTGACCGCCATTCGGCGCAGGAAGCTGCGGCACTTCTACGCCGAAAGAGGACATACAAAGCAACAGGATGGGGAGTATCAGTTTTTTCAAAACAGTTCTACCTTTCAGATCGCGCGTAATGAACGGGGTATTCAATACATAAAGAGCGCCTAAGTGTCCACCCTAAGAATACGTACTCCGGAACACAAGGTTATAGGGCGGTCGATGCATCCGCTCTGCGCCGGCCCGGAAAAAGCCGATTGATCTTGCCGCCGGATAAACTTGAAAAATCGACTGGGCAGGTGTATATATACTGTTGAAAGGAAAAGGGTTATGAATAGATGTATCATAGATGCTGAAGTCATCGTTCACCCGGTGGACGGCATGCAGCTTTCAGAAGGATACATTCGGGAGGATGAGCAGACCCATTTCCGCGGTTGTTTGCCCGGAATGGAACCTCAGGCCGGCGACACAATCGCCGAAGTGCTTTCCCGACTGGAAGCAAGAGCCAAAGCGTATTACGGGGAAGATGTCGTGGTGGAACTCGCACCGCACTTCTGATTCCGGCTTTGACGGCATGATTTTCTGATGTAGAGCAGCCTTCGGGCTGCCCGCGGGGAGTTTTACCCTTTTCACCTTGCCGCAAACGCGCAATATTCCCGCAGGTTTCCAATCATTGGAAAAGGATTTCCTGTATGACACTTGAAGAATTCGGCTATAGCAACTGGTTTTCCGGGCAGATTGATCCGGAGACGGAGGGCGACCTGACCGTGGGGCGCGTCACGGCTATTCATAAGGGCGAGTGCGAGGTTTCCGACGGAGAGCAGACGCATCCGGCGAAAATGACGGGTCGTATGCGCCATCGCGCAAAATCAAAACTGGATTATCCCACCGTTGGCGACTGGGTGCTGGTCAAGGATTTCGACGACGAAGAGCGCATCGGCCGGATCACGCGGGTGCTGGACCGCCAGTCCGAGCTGAAACGCAAATCCGCCGGGCGGACCACGCGCTACCAGCTGATCGCCGCGAACATCGACACGGCCTTTATTATGCAGACGCTGGGGCCGGGTTATAACCTGCAGCGGATGGAGCGCTATCTGGTCATGGTGAACGAGAGCGGCATTGAACCGGTGGTGCTGATGAGTAAAACGGATCTGCTCGAACCGGAGGAGCTTGCGCAGCGCATGGCCGAAATCGAAGAACGCATGCCCGGCGTGCAGATTTATCCGTTCAGCAACGAGGATAAAGAGGGGCTTGAAGAGGTGATGGCGCTTTTTGAACCGCGGCAGACCTATTGCATCATTGGAACCTCCGGGGTCGGAAAAACCACGCTGCTGAATAATCTGCTCGGTGAAGAGGATTACCTGTTCACCCTGCCGGTCCGCGAGTCCGACGGAAAGGGGGTGCATTCGACCACCTGGCGGGAGCTGATCACTCTCGATAACGGCGCGCACGTGGTGGATACACCCGGCATGCGGGAGCTGGGCAATATGGATGTGGACGAAGGAATCGGAGAAACCTTCGACGATATCCAGGGAATGGCCGCCGGGTGCAAATTCAACGACTGTTCCCATGTGAACACCAAGGGATGTGCTGTAATAGATGCTGTTGAGACTGGTGCGCTCTCCGAGGCGCGATACAATAACTACGTCCGCCTGATGAAAGAGGCGGCATTTCATGAACAATCCGCCCTGGAAAAACGGGACCAGGACAGGAAGTTGAGCCGGTTTTACCGCTCGACCCAGAGCCAGAGCAGGAAAATGAAGGGCGACGGTTAATGGAGTATGTGTTTCAGACGGAAATGATGGTACGCGACTATGAATGCGACCTTCAGGGTATTGTGAACAATGCGGTCTATCAGAACTATCTCGAACACTGCCGCCACGAATTCCTGCACGACATCGGAATTAATTTTGCGCAGCTGTGCGCCGACGGAATCGATGCGGTCGTCACCCGTGTGGAGCTGAACTATAAATATCCGCTGATGCCCCGCGATCGCTTTGTCGTCAAGCTGGGCATGCATAAACAGGGGCGTCTCCGCTTTGTGTTTGATCAGGCGATTTACCGGAAAAGTGACGAAAAACTCATCCTCGACGGCCGGGTGACCGGCGTGCTGACGCGCCAGGGACGCCCCATTCAGCCGGATATATTTGATGAGGTGTTTGTTTCCAGAGGTTGGAAATTCTGAGCCGATCCAAGCTGTGGAAATGCATACAAATTTGTATAGATGCATACCACTTTGTGCAAATCCGTTAGTTTGCATCCAATTTAGCGCGCAAATGGATTGACGGGGGCGGACGATTTGAGCAAATTACCCCGCTATTTTGACAGAGCCAATGAGGTTAAAACATGAGTAAAAATCAAGCAATTTCCAAGGACAATGAGATGAATCAGTTCGGTATGCCGGAAGGTCAGGGCATGTACCGGTCCGACTTTGAACACACGAGCTGTGGTATTGGTTTTGTTGCCAATCTTAAAGGCCGCAAAAAGCATGCGGTCATCACGGACGCCCTCGATATGCTGGAACGCATGGAGCATCGCGGCGGTACCGGTTTCGATATCAAATCCGGCGACGGCGCCGGCATCCTGTTCCAGATTCCGCACGAACTCTTCATGGAAGAGTGCCCGAAGCACGGCATCAAACTTCCGAAGTTCGGAGAATACGGCGTGGGCATGACCTTCTTCCCGAAGGACGCAGTCAAGCAGGTGGAATGCAAAGAAATCATTGAGCGCAACCTGAGAAAAATCGGACTGCCGCTGCTCGGATACCGTATTGTTCCGGTCGACAACTCCGACCTGGGCCGCGATTCCGCCGAAACGGAACCGAGCGTACAGCAGATCTTTATCGGCAAGCCGGAAGGCATGGATGTGTCGACCTTTGATCGCAAGCTGTTCGTATTCCGTAAATATACGGAGCGCGTCGCCAACGAAACGGTGGCCGGCATCGGCCCGGACGGCCTGAACATTATTTCCTGCTCCTACAAGACCATTAACTATAAGGGGCAGCTCGTAACGGCGCAGGTTCCGAAATATTTCCTCGACCTGCAGAACGAGTCGGCCGTGTCCGCCATCGCGCTGGTGCACTCCCGCTTCTCGACCAACACCTTCCCCTCGTGGAAACTGGCGCAGCCGTTCCGCTATATTGCGCACAACGGCGAAATCAACACGAATAAGGGCAACATCAACTGGATGCGTGCCCGCGAAATCCTGCTGGAATGCACCGCCTTCTCCAAAGAAGAGCTGGAAATGATCTTCCCGATCTGCGACATCTCGGCCTCCGACTCCGCCAACCTGGATATGGCGGTTGAGATGCTGGTACTGTCCGGCCGCTCGCTGCCGCACGTGCTGATGATGCTGATTCCGGAAGCGTGGCAGAACGATCCCGACATGGATCCGGCCAAGCGCGCCTTCTACGAATTTTATTCCTGTATGATGGAGCCGTGGGACGGCCCCGCATCGGTCTGCTTTACCGACGGTGTGCTCGTCGGCGCCACCCTCGACCGCAACGGCCTGCGTCCTTCGCGCTACTGCGTGACCGACGACGACATGCTGATCATGGCATCGGAATCCGGCGTCATTGATGTGGACCACGATCACGTGAAAATCCGCGGTCGCCTGCAGCCGGGCAAAATGTTTGTGGCCGACCTCAAGCAGGGCCGCATTATTTCCGACGACGAGCTGAAAGCGGACCTCTGTTCCCGCCAGCCCTACCAGGAATGGCTGGACCAGACCATGGTGCATCTCAAGGATCTGCCGTCCCCGGAAGATTTTGAACTCAAGACGCCGAAGCACGAAGTGCTCTTCCGTCGCCAGCAGGCTTTCGGTTTTTCCTATGAGGATATCACGGAAATCCTGCTGCCGATGGCTACCGGCGGCAAAGAACCGCTCGGTTCCATGGGCGCCGACAATCCGCTGGCGGTCCTGTCCGACCGTCCGACCCAGCTGTCGCACTACTTCAAACAGCTCTTCGCCCAGGTAACCAACCCGCCGATCGACCCGATCCGCGAACGCATCGTGATGGACCTGCGCACCTATGTGGGCGGCTTCAAGAATGTGCTGACCGAATCCCCGGAACACTGCCGCCGTATTGCGATCTCGCAGCCGGTGCTGACCAACGAGGATCTGGCCAAGCTGATCCATGTCGACACCAACCATTTCCAGACCAAGCGTTTGGATATCGTTTTCCCGGCCAACGGAAATCCCGGCGTGCTGGAGCATACCCTTGATCGGGTCTGCCGCTATGCGGAAGACGCCATCGACGAGGGCTACTCCATCATCCTGCTGTCCGACTTTGCCAAAGACTCCGACCACGCGCCGATTCCGTCCGTGCTGGCCGCTGCTGCGGTTCACCACTACCTGATCCGCGCCGGCAAGCGCGGCAAGGCTGACATTATTCTCGAAGTCGGCGACGTCCGCGAAGTGCACCACTTCGCCACGGTGCTCGGTTACGGCGCTTCGGCCATCAACCCTTACATGGCGCTGGACACCATCCGCGACATGGAAAAAGAGGACCTGCTCAACGGCCTCGACTCCAACGCCGCGATCCAGAACTACATCAAGGCGATCAACGGCGGTCTGTTGAAAATCTTCTCCAAAATGGGGATTTCGACGCTGGCGTCCTATCAGGGTGCCCAGATCTTCGAGATCGTCGGCATCAATTCCGATGTTGTTGAAAAATACTTCACCGGAACCATCAGCCGGATCGAAGGCCTCAGCCTCGACGATATTGCCAAGGAAACCCTGCTCAAACACCGCAAAGGTTTCCCGACCCGCGGCGGAGCCCAGAAAGTGCTCGATCCGGGCGGCGAATATTCCTGGCGTAAAGACGGTGAACGCCATCTGTTCAACCCGACCACGATCCGCCTGCTGCAGGAATGCACACGCGATAACGACTACGCCAAATACAAGGCATACTGCCAGACCGTGGACGACCAGAGCCGTGCGGCCTACACGCTCCGCGGCCTGATGGAATTCAATCCCGACCGTCAGCCGATTTCCATCGACGAGGTGGAACCGGCCGAAAACATTCTGAAGCGTTTTGCCACCGGCGCCATGTCCTTCGGCTCCATTTCGTGGGAAGCGCACACCACGCTAGCCATCGCCATGAACCGCATCGGTTCGCGCTCCAACTCGGGCGAGGGCGGCGAAGATCCGGTCCGTTATGAAAAACTGCCGAATGGCGACGACATGTGTTCGGCCACCAAGCAGATTGCATCCGGCCGTTTCGGGGTGAACAGCTACTACCTCTCCAAGGCTTCCGAGCTGCAGATTAAAATGGCGCAGGGCGCGAAGCCGGGCGAAGGCGGACATCTTCCGGGTCATAAAGTGAACGGCTGGATCGGCCGTACGCGTAACTCGACGCCGGGCGTGGGTCTTATTTCCCCGCCGCCGCACCATGACATCTATTCGATCGAAGACCTGGCGCAGCTGATCTACGACCTGAAAAACTCCAACCGCGATGCCCGCGTCAACGTGAAGCTGGTATCCGAAGCCGGCGTCGGTACGATTGCCGCCGGGGTGTGCAAGGCGAAAGCCGACGCGGTGCTGATTGCCGGTTACGACGGCGGCACGGGCGCATCGCCGCTCAGCTCCATCAAGCATGCGGGCCTGCCGTGGGAACTCGGTCTTTCCGAAACCCACCAGACGCTGGTTCGTAACCGCCTGCGCAACCGTATTGTGGTTCAGGCCGACGGCCAGATGAAAACCTCGCGCGACCTCGCCATTGCCACGCTGCTCGGCGCGGAAGAGTGGGGC
>JBFJYX010000010.1:0-19189 GCA_041622415.1 Pontiella sp. | reverse complement strand
TGCCCGGCCAGCTGCATGCAGAGCACCGCCACACCGGTCATATAGTCCAGATCGCCGTTCGGCGTTTTGTTGCCCAGCCGATAATAAAACTTCCCCCCGCCGGCATGCATACCCTGAACGAACGGCACCGACCGCTGCAGCGCCTCGGCAATCCCCGCCGCCTGCACGCCGGCGGCCTGCGCCGCCCGCAGCGCCTGCACCTGCCAGCCGCCCACCGACAAATCGCTCCACTTATCCTTCTGATAGCGGTGGTCCCAGCCGCCGCCCGGCTGCTGGCCTTCAACAATCAGCTGCACCGCCTTTTCCACCGGCACCTTCAGCGTCGGCATCCGCGTCATACCGTACGCTTCGCACAGCGCATAAGTTGAAATGGCGTGCCCGTAAACCCCTATATCGTCATGCGACCCCACCGTTTTCGAAAACGGCACAAAGCTCCCCGTCTTTTCATCCTGCTGTTCCAGCAGATACTGCATCGCCCGCTGCACGGTTTCGCCGTATTGCTCCGACTGCGCCGTTTCGCCGTGCGCCAGATAGCACAGCAGCGCCAGCCCGGTGAGCCGCGCGCGCTCCTGCTTCGCCGTCATGCTCCTGCTGCTGCCAATTCCCCAGGCGCCGTCCTCGCGCTGATTGGCTCGTAACCAGTCCAATCCTTTCAAAACCGCCTGCTCCGCCCGGCTGCCGTAGCGCCCGCCGAATTCCCGCAGCAGTTTTTTCCGCCCGGCCTCCGACCGCCCAACCATCAAACCTTTCATGACCAGCGGACTCTCAATATCCGCCACGGCATCCAGACCGCTCAAATCGACCTCCGACTCCAGCATCGAATCCTGCATCAGGTCATCCGGCGGCAACTCATCAGCCGGATTCTCCGGAGCTTCGAGCGCGTCCTCTGCAGTTTGCTCAGACGGCTCTTCCGGCTTCTCAACTTCATCCAGCTCCCGCACCTGTTCCTCCACCACCCGGACATCAATCGCCCGCTCCTCTTTCGGGGCACGGAACACCAGCACCTTCACCAGCACAACAAAGATACACCCATGCAGCACCACAGAAACCAGTGCCCCGCTGATCCGTATTCTTCCGAACTTTTTGTAACGCAGCCTGTTCATCTTATTTCCCACTCATCACCGCAATCTGCGTCAGTTCATTCGCCGCGCACATATCGAGCACCGCAACCAGCCGCCCGTGCAGGGAATCATCACTGCAGTTAACCAGCACCGTCTGTTTCGTACTGACCGACGCCAGCCGTCCAATCAGGGTACGCAGCTCATCATCGCTCACGTCGCGGCTGTTGATGGCATACCCGTTTTCACGAACCGCAATCCGGATCATATCCGCCGAAGGGGACTGAGCCTGTTCAGCATCCGGCGCCGGCCGCGAAATATCCAGAAACGCCAGCACATCCGCCGTACTGAACGTCACCAGGAAATAGATCAGCAGCTGAAACACCACATCAATCATCGGCGTCATCGAGACTTCAATGTCATAGGTGCTGCGGCCAAAGCGCCGTTCATGAGTTCGCGTTTTCATTTTTTTCGAGGCATTCAGTAAAAGGGTTGAAAGGTTGAAGAGTTACAGGGTCAGATCGATCTGACATTTTTTGAAAGGGACGCAATTCCTGCGGCGATTTTCTTTGTAAGGAGTCTCCGCTCACATGCGTTTTCAGCATCCAGATAGTTCAGATCTTCAGCTGTATAATACAAACTCCGCACTTCCCCGCATGATCCTTTGGCAATATCCAGGAATCGCGCAAGTTCTGCATTGGATTTCCGCTCAAACCCTTCGGCAATATTATTCATGATGGATACACCTGCCCTCTGAACCTGATCTCTAAAACCATAATCCCGCACATCCTTAAAATCAGAATAGACCTCTTTCACAAGCTCTCTCGCCTGTTGCCAAATCCACAAATCTTCAAACCGTTTAGCCTTTTCCATTACTTCCTCCACTCTTCCACTTTTCAACCCTTCAACCTCTGCAACCCTGCAACCCTGCAACCTTTCAACCCTTCAACCCTTCAACCCTTCAACTTTTCAACCTCTGCAACCCTGCAACCCTTCAACCCCTCAGTCGTTAACTGCATCCTTCACCGCGATAAACGCGATCTTATAGAGGCCGGCCGAGGTGCAGACATCCATGACCTGCTTCACACTGGCATGCTGCGCCCGGCCATCACCCCTGATTTGGATCGGGATGGACGGGCCATACACCCCGTAGTCGGAAACGGTCTTGGTCAAAACCTTCCGGAGTTTGGAAACCGACAGCGGGGTGCGGCCGATCGTGATCCTGCCTTTTTCATCGATCTCGATGGTAATCGTGCGCGGATCCTTTTCCTGCGCCATCTCGGGGGCATTCGGCGAATCCGGCAGCTTAATCCACTCCGAAAACTGCTCCCGCTCCAGCTGCGCCGTGCAGACAAAAAAGATAATCATCTGAAACACCACATCGATCATCGGCGTCATATTGATCCCGCCGCTGCCGCTTTTCTGGAGACTGCGTTTCATGCCATTCCGGTCGAAGGTCAAGAGGTCAAAAGTCGAAGGTCAGACAGAATAGTCCGGGACTTTCAGACCTTCGACCTTCAGACCTTTGACTCCCTGTTTTTCAACCCCTTCATCACGTCCATCGTCAGGCCCTCCATGGTGAGGATCACCTTGGCCGCGCGGTTGCGGAAAAAGAAATAGGCGCCGATCGCCGGAACGGCGATGACCAGCCCCGCCGCCGTCGTATACAGCGCCTGTGAAATATTGATAGCGAGCAGCGCATTCTTCGCCGCGCCCGATGTGGTGCCCAGCGTGGCAAAGGCGAGGATCATCCCCTGTACCGTTCCCAGCAGCCCGAGCATCGGCGCCAGGTTACCCACCACATTCAGGTAGTTTACCCGCTGCAGCATTTTCTCGCTCTCCATGTCGGACGCAATGCCGATGGCCTCCTGCGCGGAATCGAAACCCTCATCCATGTTTTCAAATCCGGCCAGCAGGATATTGGAATAGGGCCCCGGCACATCTTTGCAGCGCTGCGCCGCCTTTTTCAGGCTCCCCTCCTCAATCGCTTCGCGCACCAGCGACACCAAGGTTTTGGGAATGATCTTCTTCTCCTGAATATTCAGCGTCGAATCCACAATCAACGCGCCGGCGGCGAGCGACAAACCGGCCAGCCCGATCCAGAGGCACATCCCGAATGCGCCGCCGCCCCGAACCACATCCATAAAACCTGAGACCTCTTCCGGTGCAGCCTCGGCCGCCTCGACGGCTTCACTTTTCACGATCTCCGCCTCCTGCGCAAATACCGGCGCGCCGGTCAGCAACAACATTACGATCCACTTTTTCATTCTTCATTCTCCATCCATAAGGCCATGGCCTCTTCCGCAGCTTCCTGCTCCGTTTTGAAAAACAGCGCCACCTTCATCCAGTCGCGGCGCGCCCCCTCAATATCCCCGCGGTCGCGTTTAAGTTTGCCCCGCATCAGATAGGCCTGCGCCGCCGCCTCGCGCGACCCCGTCCGGATATCTTCATTCAGCACCGCCGCAGCGGTTTCCAGATCGCCGCTCTTCAGCATCGCCTCCCGCAGGCGCAGGCGGTTCTCCGGAACCGACTGATCGTCCAATGCCTGGAACTCCGCCACAGCCAGCGCATACTGCCCCGTTTCAAAATAGTGATCCGCCAGCAGTTGCATGGCCCGCTGGTCCCACCGGAGAAACCGGCACCGCTTTTTCGCCAGCTTCAGATACGGCACCGCCTCGCCGCCCCGGCCTTCCCGGATCAGGTTTTCCGCCAGGTCCAGCGACCGCGGCCGATCGGCAACGGCGGTGCGGTACTGCCCCCGCTGAAACGTCATCACCTGGCCGCCTTTGGTCTTCAGCGTCACGCCGCCTTCGGACGTCGCTGTAATTTCCGAACCCTGAATCTTCCGCCCGGCGTTATTGACGACATAGGCCGCTCTCACCGACATGCAGAACAGCAGGACCAGACTAATTTGCCAGCGCACGCTCGGCCTCCTTTCGGAATTTTCCAATGGTTGGAAGCTGCTCATGTTCCGGAAACAGTTCTTCAAACTGATCGCAGGCACCGAGCGCCGGTTCATATTTCCGCAGTTCCAGGCAGAGCGGCAGACTCTGCAGAATACTCTCCGCAATCAGCGGACGGTTTACCGCCTCCGCAGGATCGGCCAGCAGCGCCACCCGCTGATACGCCGCCAGACGCGCTTCCGGATCGGTCAGCACATCCGCCATTTCCATCGTGACCGCAAAATCGCGGGCCGCAACCTCGGCATAGGCCGCTACCGCGTCATCCACCGACCCAAGCTGAACCAGGCACCGCGCCTGCATCAGGCGCGCCTCATAAAACCGTCCGGTGGCCGGAAATTTCATGAGTAGTTTTTCCAGGGTCTGGAAACACGAGGCAAACGCCGCGCGCCCGAACCGGGCCGCGGCCGCACCGAACAGGGCCCGCTCAACCAACGGCTGTTCCGCCTGCAGCGGAACCGCCGCAAACGCCTGCTCCGCCAGCTCATACTGACCGGCCTGCAGCAACCCTTCCCCGGTGGTGAGATAAACCGAATATCCATAGGCCTGCCGCTCCTCCAGCATGCGGTCCAGCACCTGTTCGGCCACATCAAACTGCCCGGCATCGACCGCCGCAACGATCAACCCCGACAACGCCTGCTTCGCCGCTGCGGCTTCAGGAAATTGTTCTTCCAGCCATTCCAGCGTCCGGAACGAGCCGGCGTAATCACCGGCAAGCAACTGAGCCTGCGCTTTTTTTCCAAGGGCACCGGCCACCCTTTTTGACGCGGGAAATTCCGCCACGAACGCATCGAGCTTTTCCGGGTTCGGCGGCTGTACGGCCTGGATATACACAGCCTTTTCCAGCCGCTCATCCGATACCCCGGTCCGCCGAAGCTCCGTTTCCAGGGCCTGGAAAAACCGCACCGCCTCTTCGTGCTCCTGCGCGTTGTACGCGCGCCACGCAAACCACGAAAGGATGTCGGCGCGGTTCCGGTGCTCCGGAAATGCATCCAGATAAAGCGCGAAGAGGCGTTCGCCAAGATCCTCGCGCTGCACATCCAGCGCCTGCCGACCGATGCCCAGAACCGCCAATGGAGCATTGGTGTCGGAAGCAAACCGCTCGCAGCAATATTCGGCAATGGCGATGACCTCCTCCTCTTTTTCAAGGTGGAGTTTACAGGCCGCCAAGTTCCGAAGTGCCTGCACCGACTGGCGCGTTTCCGGGAAATAGTTAATCGCGGTTTCGATGGGCTCAACGGCATCGGCATAACGAGCTTCCCGCATCAGCCGCGCGCCCAGCCGGAACTTGCCGGCGACAAAAGCATCCTTATGAGGCCCGAGGTCGATCCGCACCTGTTTGCCGTGGTTCTCCAGAACCGCCTGCAGGGCTTCGGCGCGCGCCTGCGCTTTTTCGCCCCACGGGCCGTCGCCATATTTGATGTAGACGTTGTAAAAGTGTTTAAGCGCTTCCACGGCGGCTTCCAAAGCCTGGAACTTTTCAAACTCCATCCGGTAGGTTTCGCCCAGCGCATAGCGGCATCCGGCCACCGGGCTGATGGAAGACACCGGCACCGCATTCGCCCGCAGGTTCTCTTCAATATTCTGCAGCACTTCAGCCTGCTCCAGCAGCAGCGACCGGGCCGCTTCCCATTCGCCGTCACACAGCAACAACCGGCCCCAGCTCACCACCGACTCCCCGTACCAGACATCCATCGCGCCGAGCTGCACATCGGCACAGCAGGCCCGCACCTGCGCACGCAGTTCCTTTGCCTTGGCATTGGACAGCCCGCCGCTCTCCAACTGTTCAACCGCAGCCGCCGCGATCTGCGATTTGAGCCGATGCACCTCCTGCGGTTCTGTCGCGGCGTCGAGCCGGACCAGCAGTTCCGGATAGGGGACGGCTCCGCCGCAGAGCGCGGAGACCGACAAAACGATGAACAACCGCAAAATCATTGCGCAATTATAACAGTCTTACAAAGCCGGTCAATTATCCTTTCGCCCATGTCTTGCCTAAACAGGGGCGGGTCCTTAGGTTAGATTCAACGGAGGTTTTCATGGAGTTTTTGAACGAGTGGCTGAACAGAATCGATAGTTTTGTATGGGGCTGGACCACCATTGTCCTGCTGGTCGGAACCGGCCTTTATCTCACCGCCCGCCTGCTTTTCATCCAGGTCCGGCATCTCGGCCATGCCGTCGCCTGTGTACTCGGCAAATACGACCAGCCCGGGGAAGACGGCGATGTCTCACACTTCAAGGCGCTGGCCACCGCGCTCTCGGCCACCATCGGCACCGGCAATATTGCCGGTGTAGCCACGGCAATCGCCGCGGGCGGCCCCGGGGCCGTATTCTGGATGTGGATTACCGCACTGGTCGGCATGGCCACCAAATTTGCTTCGTGCACCCTGTCCGTAAAATACCGGGTGATTCATGAAGACGGTTCCGCCAGCGGCGGCCCGATGTATTATCTGAAAAACGGATTAAAGCAGAAAAAGCTCGGCGCATTTTTCGGCGGGGCCTTTGCCCTCTTCGGGATCGTGGCGTCGTTCGGAATCGGCAACATGGTGCAGGCGAACTCGGTGGTAGGCGGCCTCGGCTATCTGCTGCCGGAAGCGGCGGGCTCCTCCGGCTTTGATCTGTGGGAGGGATTCCATATTTCCTGGCTCGGACTCATCACCGGGCTCTCCCTCTCCTTCCTCGCCGGTATTGTGATTCTCGGCGGCATTAAGCGCATTGCCGCCGTCGCCGGTATTATTGTTCCCTTCATGTGCACCTTCTATGTCATCGGTGCGGTAACCATTCTGATTCTGAATGCCTCCGCCATCCCCGATGCCTTCGCCATGATTTTCCACTATGCCTTCACCCCGCATGCGGCCGCGGGCGGAGCCCTGGGCACCACCATCCGCTTCGGCGTGGCACGCGGCGTGTTCTCCAACGAATCCGGGCTCGGCTCGGCGCCGATTGCCCACGCCGCCGTGAAAACCAACGAGCCCGTGCGCGAAGGCACCGTGGCCATGCTCGGCCCGTTCATCGACACCATCATCATCTGCTCCATGACCGCACTCGTGATTCTCGTGACCGGGGCCAACAACGGAGAACATGACGGCGGGGCACTGACGGCGCATGCCTTCCAGAAAGGGCTGTTCGGCTGGGGGCACTATCTCGTCGGGATCGGCCTCATGTTTTTTGCCTATTCCACGATGCTCGGCTGGTCCTACTACGGCGACCGCTGCGCGGAATATCTGTTTGGCGGCAAAGCCATCCCCATCTACCGCTGGCTGTTTGTGGCCGCCATCACCATCGGGGCCGTCGGCGGATTGAGAGTCATCTGGACGCTGGCCGATATCTCGAACGCACTGATGGCCATCCCCAACCTGGTCGGCCTGATTCTGCTTACCGGCGTGGTGGTGACTGAGACCAAAAAATATATGGCCAAACTCAAAGCCGGGGAGTTCAGGACCGACTAATCGGCCTTCTGTTCAGCCGAAGCTTCCGCTGCGGCAAGCAATACATTCGGATCCAGCCGCACCTTGTAATCGGGGTTGGCATAAACAAAATCAATGATGCCGTCTGTGCCGATCAGGAATACCGCGGGGACGGGCAGCATGTGGTGCTTCTGTCCGGACGCTTCTTCGAGATCGATGTCATACGAATTCAGTTTCTGCAGTGTCGGCTTATCCACTTTGAACGCAATCCCGAACGCCTCGGCCGTTTGCATCGTGGCATCGGAAAGCAGGGTATAGGTCAGCGGGCTTTTATCCAGGCTCTGCTGCACCCTGGAGGGCTGATCTGCACTTACCGCAATAATCCGATAGCCCAGTGCGCGAATCTTCGGCTCTATGGCCTGAAGCTGGTTCAGATGGACATTGCAGTACGGGCACCATCCGCCCCGGTAATAAATCAGGGCCAGCTGCTGCTCTTTCGCCGCGTCCGTCAGCCGGAACGCTTTGCCGTCCACCGTCTTTAAAACGGTATCCGGGATCGGCTGACCGATCATCAGCGGGTTGATGGATGCATAGACCGATGCGGCCATCAGGCCGTAACACAACAGCATTGCCTTCATGCGCCTACTCCTCCGGCTTTTCCGGTTTCGCTTCCACGTTGATCGGTCTGAAACTGATCGAGGCCGAGTTAATGCAATATCGCAGACCGGTCGGCGGTGGACCGTCGGGGAAAACATGGCCGAGGTGCGCGTCGCATTTGGTGCAGACCACCTCCGTTCGAACCATGCCGTGCGAGGTATCCCTGTTCTCCGTGATCACCTCATCATTGACCGGTTTGAAATAACTTGGCCATCCGCAGCCGGAATCAAATTTCGTGTCGGACAGGAAAAGGTCGGTGCCGCAGCAGACGCAGGAATAGATCCCAACCTCTTTGTGATCCCAGTATTTACCGGTAAAGGCCCGTTCGGTGCCCTTCTGCCGCGTGACGTAATACTGCATCTCGTCAAGCTGCTCCATCCACTCCTCATCGGATTTGACTGTTTTTCCGGAATCATCACTCACGGGCTTAACCTCCTTTTCCGCGCAGGCGGTCAGCCCCACGCTCAGCAAAACTACGGATATGATTTTCATTTTCATGATGTGCCTCCGTATGAAAGACGAAAACAGTCTAGTTTCTGTTCAATACCGGCGCAATTTTCTTTTTCCAATGTTTGGAAGCTTTGGATTGCAACCGCGCGGCGGCGCATTTAATTTCCACCCATTGGAAAAAACCATGAATGACGACTGGATAGATATTAAAAAAGACCCCGCCCACGTGAAGCGCGAACGCGCGAAAGCGAAGGACCTGCGGAAAAGCGAATGGTGGAAACAGCAGCTGGCCAAGGGAAAATGCCATTATTGCGGCGGTACCTTTGAACCCGAAGAATTAACCATGGACCATGTGCTGCCCGTGGTCCGCGGCGGCAAGAGCACCAAAAGCAACTGCGTGGCCTGCTGCAAGGAATGCAACAACGAGAAAAAATACCTGACCCCGGCGGAGCTCATCATGCGCGAGCTCGAACGGGGCCAGTCCAATGACGCCCCGGATTAAAACAGGTCGAGCTGATTGCTTTCCGCCTGAAAAACCGGGAAACGCATTTCGTCTTTGTTCCCCATAAGTTTAACCAGGTCGGTTTCGTCGTGCGGTTCACCGCGCATTTCCAGCGTCTCGACAATCTTGGCAAAGAGCAGGCCGCAATAGGAACTGTCCTCTTCCGCCCGGTGGAAGGTGCCGCTCGGGAAATTAAAGTGGCGCGTCAGCGTCCACAGTTTATAGTTGGGCAGTCCCGGAAAGACCTTGCGCGCGAGCGGCAGGGTATCGAGTACAACCCCGCCGGGCGCCACCGATTTATGCAGCTTAATGTCTTCGAGCAGGAACTTGTAATCAAACGGCGCGTTGTGGGCCACCAACGGAAGATCCCCGCAGAAGTCGGCAAAATCACCCAGTACATCAGCGATCTTCGGTTTGCCACGCACCATATCATCGGTAATCCCGTTCACCGCTGAGGCGTCGGGCGGAATCGGAACACCGGGGTCCACTAAGGCCCCGAACCCTTTAACCGCTTCAGCTCCGTCGAACAGTACGGCGCCCACTTCAACAATCAGGTCTTCCGAGGGTTTCGTACCGGTGGTTTCCAAATCAAATGCTACAAATTTCATACGAATACCTTTAATAGATCGCGCGCGCCCTTTCGATGTAAAAGGGCAACAAAAAAACCCGCCCGGGATCCGGACGGGTTTTATTCAATTTGTCAGAGACAAATCTTAGTTGACGCTGGCCTGTGCTTCGCGAACGCGGTCACGTTCGGCACGGGTCATACCACGGTCATCCACCTGCGTAGCTTTAACGGAGATGACGAGGTTCATTTTCTGCGAACGGCTGCCTTCAGTACGGAACAGGCGGCCGAGGTACGGAATGTCACCCAGGAACGGAACCTGATCACGGAAGGTTTCAGTACGCTCATTCACCAGACCGCCCATAACCACAGTGGCACCGTCAGCGATGGTGACCTGCGTCTGGATAGCGCGGGTTTCGAAGTAAGGCATCAGAATTTCGAGCGGAGCGCTGTTACCGAATACTTCGGAGCTGTTGCTACCGCCGGATTCGTATGCGTTGTAACCCGCAATGTAGGAGTCATACCCTTTGAACTCGGTGATTTCCGGCTGGAGGTCGAGGTCGATGGTGTTGCTTTCCGCATCAACCACCGGAGTAACCTTCAGAACGACACCCAGGTCGTAGTCTTCCCAGTCCTGCGGTTTAACAACCGGAGCAGTACGCTGACCGGTTTCCACATCGTAGTCCTGCGGATAACGGTGAACTTCCACAACGCGGATGATCGCTTCGTTACCGGACTTGGTCGTGACTTTCGGAGCATTCAGCGTGTCAGCGGTGCCTTCCTGTTCCATGGCGGTGATCGCCAGATCAAACGGGAAGCTGCTGGAGTTGCGCAGAATCATTTCAGCCGGAGCGCCGCCCATGGTGGACAGGATGCCGGACTGAATTGTTTCGAACACAGATCCGTTGCTGCGCTGATTGGAACCGAACAGGCTCTGGCCGGTGCCGGTGCCGGCAACGTCGCTGATCTGCGTGTAACCGGTGGTCGGGCTGCTGTAAAGTACATTGCCGTCCGGCAGCGTGGTGCTGGAGGCAAGGCCCTGGCCCGGCTGGTAGAAGTCCTGCGAGCTGCTGTCAGCAAAGCTCAGGCCGGCGAAGGAACCGTCATCATACAGGGTCCACGAGAAGCCGAGTTCTTCGAGAGCGCCTTCGTTGTATTCAACGAATTTCGCTTCGATCTCAACCTGCTGCGAACGTTTTTTGATGGCTTCGTCTTCGAGGTCGGCCAGAATTTCTTCAACCGCACCGAGGTTTTTCGGCGTATTCTTAACGAACAGCTTGTGGAAGTTCGGCTGATAAACTGCCGAGGAACCTTCCGGCCATTCAACGATGGAGAAGAAGGCTGCTACATCGGTCGGACCGGTGCTTTCAGAAACGGAAGTGTCGCCGAAGAGGTCGTCAACTCCGCCGCCGCCGCCGCCGGACATGGACTCGAGTTCAGCACCGACTTCAGGAATCACGTCGTATGTCACGAGTTTGAGATCTTCCGGAGCCACATAGTTCACCGGCATGATCGCAACCGCTTTCGGCTGAACGTCAAATTTCAGGGAGGCCATTTCAACAATGTACTGCAGGGCTTCCAGCAGGCTCATGTCGCGAATGGAAATGGTGATGTTGTTTGCGTCCATCGCCATGGAGTTTTCCATGCCCATCAGGAGGATGTTCACACCCTGTTTGGTCGCATCCTGACGGCGAGCAGTCTCGGTCAGGAACAGAACCACGTCCTTGATGTTGGCTTCGCGGAAGTCGAGGCTCGGGATCACGATCTTTTCGAGGCGGGCAGTCATGGCAGCAACCTGCATGGCGCGCTCGTCGATGACCTGATCACTGCCGGCATCGATATCCAGCTTCGGAATCTTCACATCCGGATTCCAGCTTGCGTCAGCTTCAGCCATGGCCTGCTGACGGGTCGCACGCTGAAGGGCGATTTCGTTTGCGGAGATCTTCTGAGCAGTGCGCTTCAGGTATTCCATTGCGCGGCGATCATAAGGATCCTGCTTCAGCACTTCTTCAAACAGTGCTTCAGCCATACCCAGGTCACCGGCCTGATAGGCATCCAGTGCGCGGGTAAACAGATCTTTCGATGCAGCAGCCGGAGCTGCGGTCGGTGCAGCGGTTACTGCTGCGGGTTGTGCAGTTTCAACCGTGGCAGCCGGAGCTGTACCAGTTGATACGGGAGCCGCCTGCTCAGTCCCTCCCTGAGCCGCGTCCAACTGCGCGAATACGTCATCCAGGCTTTCCTGGGCTCGAATCGTTTGTGTTGCAACCAACACAACCAATAGAGACGAGATATAGGTTTTATTCATTTTTCCTTCCCCTCTACTTCTCATACTTAAAATGCCGAACATCCGTGCGTTCACCAGGGTCCACGGTAGGCATTTACCAACAACAATCACCCTATAACCTTCCCTCCGGAGAACGTCACCGCTCCCCATCGGCCAAACCGACAATGTCATACACTTTTCCGGTCACCGTATCCTTCAGAACTACTCTATCCGAATACACACCCAGAACAACGTATTCATCATTATGCAAAGATAATAACGCGCCCATAGTAACTATTATCGGGGAGCGATCAAGTATATTAATCAATTCAGCCTGACTTTCTGGGTCCGGAGCAATTTCGCCCCGCGCCAGCTCGATCGCAAATCCGTCACGCTCAAGATAGAGCCGGTGATCCCGGCCATCCTGATCAATTTCAAACCCCTTGACAACAACGCCTTCCACGACATCCCCCACCCCGGCAAAATGGGACTTGCCGGTGGCCGGGTTATTGATCTGGAAAACCGTGGACCCATCCGACAACTCGGTATAGCCCTGAAAAACAAGAGAAAAAGGCATTTCATTGCGGCGGATAAAACGCAGCTTTTCTGCATAAGCCGGATGATTCGATGCATCCGTTGGATCCGTCGACGCGATAAATTCCTCCAGATTGGTAAAGCCGTCGCCGTCACGGTCAGCTTGAGCATCGCCGGTATCATACCGGTCCAGGCCGTATTTCTGCTCCCAGTCATCGGTGATTCCATCGCCGTCCCGATCCAGCTGATTCATGGACGGCTGCGGGATTCCGCTGAACGGACAGACCTCGGCTTCGTACGGAATCGGGTATGCACTGCCAATGGCCGCAACGCGCAGCTCGCTGACCAACAGATGCCGCCCCTCGCCCGCTGCCCTGCGGCTGCCGGCGGCTTTCATCGCATTTTCCAGGGATTGGAAATCCTGCGGGACCGCCGGTTTTTTGCGCGGTTCCGCCGGGCGGTCCGCGGCGCCGCCCAGGCTGCGGACCATCATCCAGACCGACACCGCGAGCCCGGCAATCAATACCGGCAACAGGGCGCGTTCGGCGGGCATGCGTTTATGGCCGGCGACGGTCATCCGATTCCTCCGCATTAAAGTGATAAACATCAACCATCAACTCAACCTGCACCAGTTCCGTACCCGCAATGATCCGCTCCGGGCGGGAGAGCGCACGGGCACCGCGCAGAATGCCCTCCTGCAGAAAACGCAGCGTTTCATCATCGGTATCCGACCCGCGTTTGACGGCCCGGGGGCTGTACTCCAGAATGCGCGTTTGCGTCCGGTGCGAAAACGACCGCACCACCATAAACTGCGGCGACGACGCCAGGCCGTACAACACCTCCCAGACCGCCTGCTCCGACGCCTGGAAAGTAACGCCGATACGCTCCACCAGATACAGGCCGCCCGGCCCCACCTCGCTGGCCTTCGAATGCGCACCCGCCGCATCCTGCGGCCCGCCGAGACGATTCGGCCGACGGCGGCGCTGGGCCTCCCGCGATGCCCCGCCCTCAAACTCATCGCGCGAAATATCATCGATGGATGCGACGCCCGCATCCACCAGCACATTGGCAATCGCGCCGACCGCGTGCAGCTGACGCATCAATCGCGGCACATCGCCCGCAGCGGCCACCGCGCCGCCGCTTGCATACTGCGTGAAGCCGGCCTCCAGCGAATCCGGAAGCTCCACGCCGGCGCGTATCGCATCGCTCCGGAAACCTTCGACCTGTTCCTGGATAAAGGCGGAAAGCTCCGCCGGTTCAACCACGTTGCGCGGCGCCGGCATACGGTTCATTTCAGCCGTCAGCTCACTGACCCGATACGCCAGCTCATCCAGGTTTTCCGACAGGATATTCCGGTTCGCTTCCGAAGGATACGGGGCCCGGTTCTGCAGTCGGCTTAACCGCCGCTGCGCACCCTTCAGCTCCCGGCTGTTGCCCGCCAACCGGACCGCACTGATGCTGAGCCAGACCAGCTCAACCGCCAGCACCAGCCCGCAGAGAACCGCCCCGGCCATCAATCGCTTATTCCGGAACAGGCTCATGGCTGCTCCTCCGCAAAATAGACATCCAGTACAAACTCGCGGGCAAATTCTTTTTTCGACGGGCGGCTGAACACTTTGGTCTGCGCACTGAAGAGCGGACTCGCGCGAAGGGCGTCCCGCAGCTGTTTCACCGCATCCGCATCTTCCGCTTCTTTATCCAGATAACTCAGCACCGCGATCCGAATACCCGCCACGCGGTCCATCGGCCGGATCGGCTCGCTGTTCAGCAGAAACATGCCGTCGGGCAGCACCGCATTCAACTCATTCAGCACATCCGCCCAGCGATACCGCTCATTCAGCAGCCGCGCATAAAGACCGGCCTGCCGGTTCAGTGCCTCGATACGTTTTTCGATGGGAACGAGCTGCTCCTCCCACTGCTCCAGCATCTCCGCCTGCTGCTCCGTCTGCTCCAGCGCGGATGCGGTATGCCGAATCCTTGCATCCAGGTTCACCACCCACACCGCGAGCAGGACGATGAGCAGCCCGATGCAGGCAAACCACAGGGGCTGCCGCTGTTGAACATTACGCGCCCGGGAAAGAGACGGCGGAATTAAATCAATCTCAACCGCGGGGGAACAGGCCAGCCCCATACACACTGCATAGCCGCTCTCGACGCCGTCCAGCTCGGCACTGTCCACCTGTTGCCGCGGCGCCTGCCCGCCCTGCTGCCCGGTATAAAAAGAGATCGACCGTTCAATCTCCCGGCGCCGCCGACCGGCATCATCGCCGGCCACCGGCAGCGAGCGGAAAAAGACCCGCCGGCCATCGATAAACACCAGGTTGGTGGAGACCGGCCCGCGATCCACCAGCAGCAGCGGTTCCGCAGTGTCGCAGAACGTATGCGCCGCATTCGCCAGCGCCGCCGGCGCAACCGAGATGCGGTCAATCACCAGGCCGTTGGCGCGCACCGCATCAACCAGACCCTCAATCAGCTCGGCCTTGACCGCAACCAGCAGCACCTCCGGCTCCGCCGATTCCGGATCAAAAACGTGCGCATCCCAAACCACCTCATCAATCGGAAACGGAATATTCTGCACCGCTTCGTGCCGAATGGTTTTTTCAACCTGATCTTTTCCAACCATTGGAAGCCGGACCAGCCGCGAAAACACCGCCTGGCCTTCGATGGAAAGCACCGCGTTTTTAACCGCAGGCTTCTTTTCATCCAGCAACTGCTTCAGGGTCATCGCGGTAATCGCCTCTTTGGGCAGCGACAGGGAATGATCAAAGGCGGCAAAGCCGGAATCCAGCATACGCGGCGCACCCGTTGCAGCATCAGCCACCACGGCCATACGAATGCCGTCCGCGCCAATATCGAGTGTGAGTATCCGGTCTGCCTTCACGTTGCCAATCCTTTGTTCCGCAATTGGAAATCCTGCAATCAAAGGCGGATATTAAAAAGCAAAAAGAGGTTAAATCAGGCTGAGCAGGTGGGCCGCGGCCCGGCCCGGATCCTTTTCGCGCAGCAGGCTTTCGCCCACCAGAATCGCATGTGCGCCGGCGCCCTTCAGCTTAACCACATCTTCCGGGGTCCGGATTCCGCTTTCGCTGATCAGGGTACAGGCCGGCGGCGCCATCGTCGCCAGCTCAAAGGTGGTATCCAGCGTTGTAACAAACGTCTTCAGGTTCCGGTTGTTGATGCCGATGCAGTCCGAGCCCGCGTCGATCGCGCGCACCATTTCTTCTTTATCATGCACCTCAACCAGCGGCTGAAGATCCAAGGCCCGGATCTCGTTGATAAATCCGGCCAGCTCGGCATCCGTCAGTGCCCCGACAATCAGCAGCACCGCGGAAGCGCCCATGGTTTTCGCATGGGCGATCTGCCAGGGATCGACGACGAACTCCTTGTAGAGCATCGGAATTTCAATCGCGTTGCGCACTTCCGAAAAATCCGCGTCCCCGCCGCCGAAATATTTATGGTCCATCAGGCACGAAACCGCGCTTGCACCGTTGGCCTCATAGCCCGCCGCAATGCCGGACGGGCTGAACGGTTCACGGATCAGACCGGCCGACGGCGACTTGCGCTTCACTTCGGCAATCAGGCCCATCGGGGTCGACCGAAGCGCCCCGACAAAATCCGGCCGCGCGTTTACCGTTTCGATCTGTTTCTGCAGTTCACCGATCGGCAGCGCCTTTTTACGCCCGTCAATTTCAATACGTTTATCCGCACAGATCTGATCGAGAATATTCATTACCGGTTCTTCTTTAAATAGGCTTCGATAAACGGATCCAGATTTCCGTCGAGCACGCCCTGGGCATTACCGACCACCTCATCGGTCCGGTGGTCCTTCACCTGGGTATACGGCTGCAGCACGTAGGAACGAATCTGCGATCCCCAGGCAATTTCGCCCTTGTCGCCGTACAGCTGTTCCACCGCCTGGCGTTTTTTATCCTGCTCATGCTCGTACAGCCGCGCCTTCAGCATCTTCATGGCCGCCGCTTTGTTTTTATGCTGCGACCGCTCCGCCTGGCACTGCACCACCGTACCGGTCGGCAGATGGACAATGCGCACCGCCGAATCCGTCGTGTTCACGTGCTGCCCGCCGGCCCCCTGGGCGCGGTAGGTATCGATCCGCAGATCCGACTCCACAATTTCAATATCGATGTCGTCGTCCAGCTCCGGCGTAACGTCCGCCGCAACAAACGAGGTATGCCGGCGCGACTGCGAATCGTACGGGCTGATGCGCACCAAACGGTGCACCCCGCGTTCCGACTTCAGCAATCCATAGGCATAGGCCCCCTGAATCAGCACCGACACACTCTTGATGCCCGCCTCGTCCCCGGCCTGGTAGTCGAGGATCTGAACCTTGAAGCCCTTGCGCTCGGCATAGCGGGTGAACATGCGGTACAGCATGTCCGCCCAGTCGCAGCTCTCGGTGCCGCCCGCGCCGGCATGCAGCGTCAGGTAAGCCCCGTTGGCATCAAATTCATCGCCAAGCAGCGACTGCATTTCCAGCGATTGGAAACCGCGGTCCACTTTTGCCAGCTCCGCCGCCGCCTCATCGAGCGCCTCGGTTTCGCCGGCCTCGGCCAGCTCCAGCATAATTTCGGCATCATCCAGGCCGGTGCAGATCGCATCGAACGGATCGAGCACCATTTTGAGCGACTTGGTCGCCGCAATATTTTTCTGGGCCTTCTGCTGGTCATTCCAGAAATCCGGATTCGCGGCCACTGCTTCGAGTTCAGCCAGCTCCTCGCGCTTCGCGGCAATGTCCAGATAGCCCTCCATCTCGGTGAGCTGTTCGCGGAAGGTTGCAATTTTTGATTTAAGTTCGTCCTGCATAAAATTCTTCCAATGGTTGGAACTGAGGAATATAGCCCAACCCGCCCCGCAGCCAAATCCCGCAGTGCAAAAATATGAAGGCTAGTCCGCTTCCGCGGCGCGCGCTTTGCGTTTGATGCGGATGCGGCCGCCGAGCATCACAAAGACGCCGGCGGCGCCGAGCAGCGACAGTTTGCCGACCACATTGCCATGGCGCGTGTAGTAGGTCTTTTCCGCGGCGGACGGACGCGGCTGGATATACCCGGTGGTAAACCCGCCGGTGAGCGGCGCCAGTTTACGTTCCACATTGCCGAAGGCATCAATGATCCCCGTGACCCCCGAGTTGCAGCAGCGCGCCATCGGCACGCGGTTTTCAATACAGCGGAAGACGGCATGCGCGAGATGCTGCTCGGACTGGGCGGAGGGATCAAACCAGCCGTCGTTGGTCTGGTTCACCAGCCAGCGTGCGCCGGCGCGAACCGCGTTGGCGGCCAGCGGGGCCACGATATCTTCAAAACAGATCAGTACCGAAAACGACGCCTTGCCCGGCAGGGGCATGAGCGTGCTTTCGGTTCCGCTGCCGAAGTCCGCTTCGATCGGCGTGAAGACGCTCATCAGCCCCGGGAACGGAACATATTCGCCGAACGGCACGAGATGCTGTTTGTAGTAGGTGGCGGCGATTTCGCCCTCCGGGCTGAAGAGGAAGGAACTGTTGTAATAGGTCCGCCGCTCCTCGCCCTGCACCACATCCATTCCGCCGGCGAGCAGCGGTATGCCGGTGGCCAGCGAATCGCGGACCAGTGCCCGGCACGCCGGGCTGCGGTGCAAAAAGTCGGGCAGCGCGGTTTCGGGCCAGATGATCAGATCGAGACCGTCGAGCCGTCCGGCCGCGGTGGTCAGTGCGTACAGGGTATCGATGGTTTTCTGGTCCTGCGCCCGGTCCCATTTGACGCTCAGCGGAATGTTCGGCTGGATCAGCGCAACGTTGATCGGTTCGACCGGCATCGGACGGTTCATCAGGATGTTCATCCCGTTGGCCACCGCGAGCGCCACCGGCACAATACCGATCATCAGCTCATAATGCGGCTTGTATCTTTTGGCGCGCGTGCCGTGCGTGTATTGGCGGAAGGTGATGAATGCGCCGGCGTTCATGAAAACAATATAGGCCGACACAATGGATACGCCGCCCCATTCCGCCACCTGGATGATCGTCGGGTTGGCATACTGCGAAACGCCGAGCGGGTTCCACGGAAAGCCGGTGAACAGGAAGCCGCGCAGGTATTCCGATCCCACCCACACCAGCGTGACGGCCGCCATAAAGCGGACGTTTTTCCACAGCACACGGCCGACCCACTTCCGGGTGCCCAGCGCAACGGCAATGCCGAACGGAATAAAGTAGAGCCCGCAGTACAGCGCCAGCACGGCAAACCCGAGCATCACACTCACGCCCAGCCACGGACCGTCCACTTTGTTCAGCAGGTTGGTCAGCCACCACAGCGACATCACAAAAAAAACGAAACCCGAAAGCAGCGAAAGCCATGCCGCCTTTTTCACCGAAGCCGAATGCACCGAAAACATCAGCGGAACCAGCGCCACAAAAATCAGCGTTGCATGGCCGAAGCCCGGAAAAGACAGCGCCAGCAATACTCCGCTGAGTATGCTGCCGAACACCGGCAGCCACGGCGACTGCAGCACCGGGTGATCCAGGTTGATGGCCGGCTGGTCCTTTTCAAGCTGCCGGCGTTTTTCATCGAGCTGTTTAAACGATCCAATCATTGGAAATCCATCGGGTTATAAATCAAGATTCATGAAAGCGGGTACCGCATTCCAATCCCTGGAAATCTTCTGCTGGTTAAACAGGTCCGAGATAAAATGCAGCAGGTCCTTGCGCTCGGTCAGCGTCTGCCTGCTTTTCCGTCCCGCTTCCACATTGAAGGTATCAAGCCCCTTCAACCCCAGAACGCCCTCGCCGGAGGTGGCATCCCAGAACACATAC
>JBFJYX010000009.1:0-19573 GCA_041622415.1 Pontiella sp. | reverse complement strand
CGGCCACACTGGTTGCCGTGAACGATCATACCGCGACGCTGATCCATCCCGAGGGCATTTCCGCAAAGGCGCTGGCCGAATATGTTCAGCAGCATCGCGGGATCAAAGGCTTCCAGCCGGATCACGAGGTCGACGATATCCGTCAGTTCTGGTCGCAGGATGTGGAGTTTTTGGTGCTGGCCGCCATGGAAAATGTGGTGACGAAGAATAACGCGGATTTAATCCGTGCCAAACTGATTGTCGAGGGCGCGAACGGGCCGGTGACCACCAAAGCCGAAGCCATCCTGCTGGATAAGGACATTCAGATTATTCCCGATATCCTGGCCAATATGGGCGGGGTGATTGTCTCCTATTTTGAGTGGGTGCAGAACCGCAACAGCGAATACTGGAGCGCCGTGACGGTGGATACCAAGCTGCGTGAAAAGCTGATCGCCGCCTACCACTCGGTGGTGGAGATTGCAGGTAAGCAGAACGTCAGTATGCGCCAGGCCGCCTATGTGGAAGCCCTGCAGCACCTTGAAGAGGTCTATCTCAAACGCGGCGTCTGGCCGTAAGCCGATGGGCGTGGGGCAATGCGCGGATCGTGATGAAGCAAAATGATTCGGAGCAAAACAATCCGCGGAACTGCCGGTTGAATAAGCGGTAAAAAGCATTTTGCCCTGAATGGCACATTCGGTAAACGCGCGGCCATCAGAACATTTCCCTTCGAATAGACGTTTCCTGCACTGCATGCGGCTGTTTCGAGGGTGTAGAGATCGCTTACCCGAAGGGAAGCGATGGGGTTATGCGTCGGAGATGGTGCACGGTCGCGGGGCCTGCGGCGCTTCCGATGTTTGGCGGGGCTTCGATCCTCCGGGCGGGCGATTGGGAGAAGCGGTGTTTTTTGCGTGAATTCCAAGGATTGGAAGGGTAGATTCCGCCCTTCATTTTCGGCCGCCGAGGCGGGCCGCGAGAAGTGATTCAGATAATTTTAAACAGGACGAAGGCATGGCTAAACAGAAGAAAACGGCGATTACCCCGACGCGGGATGAGAACTATCCGGAGTGGTACCAGCAGGTGGTGCGGGCAGCGGAGCTGGCGGAAAACAGCGATGTGCGCGGCTGCATGGTGATCCGTCCGTGGGGCTATGCACTCTGGGAAAACATCCAGCGCGGCCTGGATAAAATGTTTAAGGACACGGGGCACGTGAATGCCTATTTCCCGATTTTTATTCCGAAAAGCTATCTCGAGAAAGAAGCCGAGCATGTCGACGGATTTGCCAAAGAGTGCGCGGTGGTGACCCATCACCGCCTGGAAGAGGGTCCGGACGGCGGGCTGATTCCGGCGGGCGAGCTGGAAGAACCGCTGGTGGTGCGCCCGACGTCGGAGACCATTATCGGCGCCACCTATGCGAAATGGGTGGAGAGCTACCGGGATCTTCCGATTCTTGTAAACCAGTGGGCGAACGTGGTGCGCTGGGAAATGCGTACACGCCTGTTCCTGCGCACGGCGGAGTTCCTGTGGCAGGAAGGCCATACGGCGCACGAGACGGAAGAGGAAGCGTGGGAAGAGACCCGCAAGATGCTCGGTGTTTATAAAACCTTTGCCGAAGAATATATGGCGATGCCGGTGCTGACCGGTGAAAAGACGGCCGGCGAGCGTTTTCCGGGTGCGGTGAGCACGCTGTGTATTGAGGCGATGATGCAGGACCGCAAGGCGCTGCAGGCGGGCACGAGCCATTTCCTGGGCCAGAATTTTGCGAAGGCGTCGAAGATTCAGTACAGCAGCCGCGAGGGGAACCTGGAATATGCGTGGACGACCTCGTGGGGCGTTTCGACGCGCCTGATCGGGGGCATGATTATGACGCACGGCGATGACGACGGGATGATTATGCCGCCGCGCCTGGCGCCGAGCCATGTGGTCTTGCTGCCGATCATCCGCAAGGAAGAGGATCGCGAAGCCATCCTGGCGTACTGCGAGGAGATTGCTTCCAACCTTCGGAAACAGCGTTTCCACGAACGTGATGTGGAAGTGGTGATCGATTCGCGCGACATCAACGCCGGCGAAAAGGGCTGGGGCTGGGTCAAGAAGGGCATTCCGGTCAAAGCGGAAGTCGGTCCGCGCGACATGGCCAATAATTCGGTCTTCATGGCGCGTCGCGATACGATGGAGAAGCAGGGCGTCGATAAGGATGAGTTTGTGGCGAACATTGTCCAGACCCTGGATGATATCCAGAACAACCTGCTGCAGCGCGCGCTGGACCATCGGGCGGAGAATACGAAAGAGATCGATTCCTACGACGCGTTCAAGGCGTTCTTTACGCCGGAAAACAAGAACCGCCCGGAAGCGCACGGCGGTTTTGCGATGAGCCACTGGTGTGACAGCGGCGAGTGCGAGGATAAAATCAACGACGAGCTGTCGGTGACGATCCGCTGCATTCCGTTTGACCGTGCCGACAGCGGCGAGGGGGCCTGCATCTGCTGCGGCAAACCGAGCCCGGGCCGTGTGGTCTTTGCGAAGAGTTATTAAGCGTGATGCGTGAGGCGTGAGCTCCGGGGTGGTCGTATTGCGGACCACCCCTTGCGCATTACTCGTTACGCATTTGATTTGCCCGAAAACGAACCCTGACTTACATTATCCGGATTATGCATTTTTCACGTACCTATCTGCTCATTGCGTTTTTAGCCCTCCTGTCCGGAGGGTGGACGGCATCGGCCGCATCCGACGTCCGCACCGTGGAGGCGGAAGAGGTCGGCGCGGACACGAAAGTCAGCACGGAATCGATGAATCAGAAGGCCCGGGACGAGAAGGTCTACTGGGTGGAAGACACGGGCCGGTTTACTTGGCGATCGGCTTTTGACAAAAAGATGGATAATCCGGCGGCGCAGTGGGAACTGGCGAGTGAGACCCGGAAAAAAGGGCGTCTGAAAAAGGCGGAGCAGCGCATGCTGTATCTTTACCGCCGCTGGCCGAACAGCATACAGGCGCCGTGGGCGGCGCGTGCCCGTGCGGATATGCTTTTTGAGCGCAAGGAATGGCAGGCCGCGTTTGAGGCCTATCAATACCTGATCGACAATTATTCCGGGCAGATGACGGCCTATAACTCGGCGCTGCAGGCGCAGTATACGATTGCGGAAAAGATTATGAACCGCCGGCGGATGCGGTGGATGTTCGGCGGCTACCGGGCGCCGGAATATGCGGTTGAATATTTTGAAGCGGTGGTGCGCAACGGCCCGCAGTGGGAGCGCGCCCCGGAAGCCCAGTTTATGGTGGGTAAATGCAACCAGGACGCCAAGGAATTTGAAATGGCGATCAGCGCCTATGAGGTGGTGGGCTACCGCTACCCGGACAGCTCGTTTGCCGAGGAGGCCGCCTGGCAGCAGATCCAGTGCTATCTCAAGCTGCGCAGGGAATATCCGGATGCGCCGGAAATCCTGAGCCGCATGCTGACCTCGACCACGGTTTTTCTGTCCACCTATCCGTCGTCGGAATACCGCACGGAAATCATCACGCTGCGGAACGAGCTTTATGAAGTGAAGGCCCGTCAGGTGTACAACGAAGCGCAGTTTTATGCGGATGTGCCGAAGGAGCCGGAGGCGGCGATCATCTATTATAAAAAGCTGATCGAGGAGTTTCCGAAGAGCGAGCTGGTGCCCGAGGCGTATAAGCGTATTGCGGAGCTGGAAAAGATCCTGGCGATGCCGGTCAAGGCCCGCACGCCGGATGCGCCGCGTTCCCGGCCGCTGCCGTTCATCGAGGGGGCGGAGCATGCTGACGATTAAACGGTCCCTGCTGCTGATCAGCCTGTTGGCGGCGGCCTGCGCGCAGGCCATTGATGTGGATATTCCGGACGAAATTCCGGATGAACCGTTTGACCTCACGGCGGGCCGGATTGAGTATACCAATGAGACGCTGATTGCCAGCGGCGGAGTGACCGGACGGTTTGAAAATGTGACGGTCCGCGCCGACCGCGTTTCCGGCAATACGCAGACCGGCGACCTGCGGATGGAAGGCGACATCTTTTTCCAGCGCGACAATATCGAGTGGCGCGGCACCGACCTGGATTATAACTATATCACCCAGACCGGCGATTTCGGGCCTTCCACGCTGGATTTTGATCCGGTCCTGATGAGTGTCGATGAAGTGCAGCGCGTTTCGACCAATGAATTTATGCTGAAGGGCGCCACCTTTACGACGTGCGAACTGTCGGACCCCCATTTCCATGTGCGGGCCAACGAGGCACATTTGGAGGGCGAGGAATACCTGCGGGCCAAAGGGGTGACGGTGTATCTGGGCAGTGTTCCGGTGCTGTATGTGCCGTACTGGCGGCAGAAGCTGTCCCGCCCGATCTTTACGTTCGAGGCCGGTACGGGTTCGGAGTGGGGCATTTACCTGCTGACCAAAGCCACGGTGCCGGTTTCGAAGCATGTGGATTCGATTACCGATGTGAATCTCTACAGCAAGCGCGGCGTCGGCCTGGGACAGGGATTCGAGTGGGATCATCCCGATATGACCGGCGGAATCTCGGGGTTCTATCTTTACGACCAGGACCCGCACCGTAAATTTGATCCGGCGGACAGCGACCCGGAGTATGCCGCGGTCGGCAATGAAATCAACCGCGACCGTTACCGCCTCAAGCTTGAGCACCTGCAGAAGTTCGACGAGACGTTCTATGTGAACACCGAGCTGAACTACCAGAGCGACCCGGCCGTGATCGAGGAATTTTTCAAGAGCGAGTACCGCTCGTATGCCCAGCCGGAAAACTATCTCTCGCTGGTGTACGGGAACCGCTATATCGGCACCGAGGGCTTTGCCAGCCAGCGGCTCAATGATTTTTATGCCAATACCGACCGCTATGAATATTCGCTGGACCTGTACCGCACGCAGATTCCGGGAACGCCGCTTTTTGTGCAGAGCGAAAATGCCGTGGCGCAGTTGGACCGTGTGTACAGCAGCCTGAACACTGCGGCGCCGGCGGACTATGATGCCGTGCGGGTGGATACGCTGAATGCGGTCTATCTGCCGCAGCGCTGGGGGTTCCTGAGCCTGGTGCCGCGGGCGACGTATCGCGCCACGTATTATGGAGATACCGTGGCGGGCGGGGAAGAGGTCCGGCAGATTCCGGGCGCGGGGCTGGAGCTTTCCATGCAGGCCACCAAGGTGCTGTCGGACCGGGAACGCTGGTACGGGCGGGGACTGCGCCATAAAATCGAGCCCTACACCGATTATATTTATCAGGACAGTTCGCTTTCAACCAATGCGCTCTACCAGTTTGATGAAGTGGATGAAGAGCAGGATGAAAACAAGCTGAAGGTCGGCCTGCGCAATGTGCTGCAGACCAAACGCGATAACCGGGTGTCGCGCTTTGTCGACGTGGACCTTTATACCTATTACCTGATGGAAGACCACGGAACTGGAAATACCTTCGATTCGCTGTTCGTCGATGCGCGTATGCCGCTCACCAAACGCCAGATGATTGATATCGAAGGCGAATTGGATTGGAACGACGGGACCGTGCCGTTTTTCAATACGCGGTATTCCTATGCGTACGACCACCTGATCCTGTCCTTCGAGCATCTCTACCGCGCGGACCGCGAATCGCTCTGGACGCCGCGGTTCGAGCTCTATCCCGATTCAAAGTTCTCGCTGGAAGGCTATGCGCGGTACAACGATAAAGACCACGATCTCGAAGAGGTTGCGGGCATGGTGTATTGGAACTGGTGCTGCATGCGCTACGGACTGGGCTATCATTTTTACGACGAAAACGAGCACCGCGTGCTGCTATCCGTCGGCCTTTCCGCGTTCCCGAAGCTCAAGTTCGGCAACAGCCTTTGACGGCGGCCGGCCCTTATTCCGGCGGAAGCCGGTTCTGTTTTTTCCGGTCTTTGGAAGCCTGACGCAGGTTCTGGAAAAAGGCCTGCATGACATAGCGGCATTCGCCTTCCAGCAGCCCGGCTTCCACCTCCACGGCATGATTCAGGTCGGCTTCGTTGAGAATGTTGAATTTGGATACGGCGCCGCCGCGAATGGGATCGGTCATGCCCCAGACCACTTTTTTCATGCGCGATAGCACGAGCGCGCCGGCGCACATGGGGCAGGGCTCTTTGGTGACATACATCACCGCATCAATCAGCCGCCAGTTGCCGACGGCCTGCGTGGCCTGGGTGATGGCGAGCACCTCGGCGTGCGCGGTGGGATCGTTCAGCGTCTCGGTCTGGTTGTGGGCTTTGCCGATTACTTCGCCGTTGAGCACAATGACCGCGCCGCAGGGGACTTCGCCCTCGGCCGCGGCCTGCTCCGCTTCGCGCAGGGCCATGCGCATATAAAATTCGTCTTCTGAAAATCCGTCCATGGGAAGTAAGGAGTAATGCGTAACGCGCCCCGCGTAAAGTGTATTGTTCCGGCAGAAGGATGGCGGACGGGATTATTTGCCCGGAACGATGATGTTGAGGGCGGAGGGCAGGACCTCGATGTTGACGTCGCCGTCGATATTGAAGATTTCGCCGTCGATCTGAATGGGTGAGTTGTTTTCGCGCCGCACGGTCATCTTTTTAAAGTTGCGGTTGATGACGAGCGGATGCTGGTGAAAGGTTTTTTCGATGAAGCGGTGGACCTGCGTGAGGACCAGCGGCATGTCTTTGGTTTCGATGGCGACGAGCTCGAGGTTGCCGTCGTCCGCTTTTGCGTCGGGGGCGACGATGACGTCGCTGCCGAACTGGGAGAGGTTGGCGATGGTGAAAATGAGCGGATGTTTGAGTTCGAGCTCTTCGCCGTCGATGGTGACGTGAAAGGGCTGGGCGCGGTATTCGAGGAGCTGCTGGGCCCCGGCGAGTACGTAGGGGACGATGCCGCGGAACGGATATTTTTCGAAGGTTTCAACGAGCGCGCCGTCCCAGGCCATACTGCAGGTGACGAAGAAGAGGCGGTCGCCGGCTTTGCCGACATCGATTTTGGCGGTGCGGCCGTTGAGCAGCGCGGTGGCGGCGGGGACGGGCTGCAGGGGAATGTTGAAGTGGCGGGCAAAACCGTTGCCGCTGCCGGCGGGCAGAACGCCGAGGCGGACATCGGTTCCGACCAGCTCGCTGCCGATGGTGTTGACCATGCCGTCGCCGCCGACGACGAGCACGGTGTCGATCCCGTGTTCAATGGCGCGGCGCACCTTGGCGGCCCCGTCTTCCGCCGACTGGCTGAACTGGAAGAAGACATCGTGCCACGGATCATCCCAGATTTCCTGAACGGCCGTGATATAGCGGTAAGGGCCGCCCACGCCGGACTTCGGATTGATCAATACCAGTACCTGTTCCATAGCTGTCCCGTTTTTCCAGTCTTCGGAAGTTTTTATAGCACAGCGGTTTCAGTTTGTGAACCGTGCGCTCTTCCAAATGTTGGTTGGTTTTTCTGCCGGTAAACTGTCAGAGTCTGCCGGCTTGGATCGTTGTATGTTACTTTAAGGGAGATATGGGTTTAAGAACGATCAGATTCGCGGGAGTTTTGGCGCTGGTTTTGCTGCTGAATGCCTGCACGAAAATCGGGAATTACGCGGAGAAACGGGCGGACCGGGCGGCCTACGGGAACATCCACGGGGCGCAGTGGCGCGCCCTGGGCAAAGCCGATCCGTTTTCCATCAGTCCGGGCAGGGATACCTTGCTGCAGGAACTGATCGAAATCGACCGGATGCAGGAAGAGGCGCAGATCCTGAGCCTGGCCGATACGCTGGCGCTCGCCATGGCCAACAGCCGCTCGTACCAGACGCAGAAGGAGACGCTCTTTATCCGTGCGCTGGGGCTGTCCGAAACCCAGAAGGATTATAACTGGGATACAAGCGCAAGTGATTTTACGGCGACGGCCTCGATGTCGGCCGGGCCGGAATACAATACCAACGGGGTTCTGGTCGGTTCATCGACCGAGACCTTCGGCGAGAGCGGGGTGGACGGCAACCTGGCGCTGAAAGCCACCCGCACGCTGGTGACCGGGGCGAAGATGACGCTCGGGTTTACGCATAGTTTTGTAAGCGCCTTTTCCTCGCCGGACAGTTCCTCGGAGAGCAGCGAGGTGTCGCTTAAAATAGTGCAGCCGCTGCTCAACGGGTTCGGTCCGCTGGTTTCGCGCGAGGGCCTGCGGCAGGCGGAGCGGAGCATGGTGTATGCGGTGCGCGATTTCCAGCGCTACCAGCAGGATTTCGTGATCGATATCGCCTCGCTGTATTATGAAACGATTCAGGCGCGCGACCAGCTGATCAATGAACGCCGGAACTATGAAAGCGCTCTGGCCAACCGCGAGCAGACCGAAGCCATGGCGAAGGCGGGCCGCATCAAGGAGTTCGAGGCGGCGCAGGCGCAGCAGAGCGAGCTGAATGCGGCGGACCGGCTGACGCTGGCGGTGTCGAGTTATCAGGCCGCGCTCGACGACTACCGGTATACGCTGGGAATTCCGATCGACCTGAATGTGGAACCGGATCCGCAGGAGCTGGAGCTGCTGGCCGAACGCGGGGTGGTGGTGCTGGATCTGGATCTGGATACGGCGCTCGACAGTGCCCTGTCCAACCGCCTCGACCTGGTGAACCAGCGCGAGCAGGTGGAGGATACGGAACGTAAACTGGAAATTGCGCGGCGCGATTTTATGCCGAGTCTCGATGTGAATTATGAAATCACGTCCGACCCGTCGTTCAGCAGCAGCGACCAGATTGAACAGGATATGAACGTCTCGCTGAATATTCCGTTTGAATGGACGGATAAGCGGAACAACTACCGGATTGCCCAGATTAACCTTGAGCGCGCACGGCGGACGCTCGAAGCGGATGAAGATGATATCCGGCGGGATGTGCGCGATCTGTGGCGCAAGCTGGAGCGGAACCGCTCGGTGTATAACAACCGCCTGCTTTCCGTGCGCCTGTCGGAGCGGCGGGTGGAGAATACGGAAATGCTGCTGCAGCAGGGCAAAGTGCAGACGCGTGACCTGCTGGATGCGCAGGATGACCTGCTGAGCTCCCGGAACGAAGCCACTTCCGCGCTGGTGGATTATACGATCAACCGGATGCGGTTCTGGAATGCGATTGAACGATTTGAAATTGACCCCAAAGGAATGTGGTATGAGCAAGCCATTGAACAACCTGTTGAACAGCCCTAGGAAAAAAGCCGGCCTTGTGGCCGGAGTGTGCATCCTGCTGGCGCTGATCTTTGTCCGGCCGGGTGCGGATGCTGATAAAATAGATATGGATACCGTGCATCTCTGCCGGGTGCAGCACGGCGATTTGGTGGTGAGCATTCTGCAGTCGGGCGAGCTGCAGGCGCGCATCAGCCGCGACATTGTGAACGAGGCCTACCGCGATGCCAAGATCACCACCATCGTGGAGGACGGTGCGTTTGTGACCAACGGGCAGTTGCTGTTTGAACTGGAGTCGGCGCAGCTGCAGGAGCGCTACCTGGACCAGCAGTCGGATGTGGCCGAGGCGGAAGCGAGCCTGAAACTGGCACTGGAAAACCTCGAAATTGCCCGGCTTAAAAATGCCACCGACCTGGAAACCGCCAAGATGAAACTGGAGCTGGCAAAACTGGACCTCAAGAAGTATGAGGCGGTTGAATACCAGCAGATGGTCGATAAAGCGCAGTCCGATATTTACCTGGCCGAGCAGGAGCTGAAAACCGCGCGCAATGAACTCGCGGGTACCCAGAAGCTGTTTGACAAGGGCTACTCCAACCGCCAGGAGCTCGAGGCCGACGAGCTGGGGGTGGAACGTAAAGAGATCGAGGTGAAGAATAAAAAAGCCGATCTCGATATCCTGAAAAACTATACCCATCCGAAAAAACTGATGGAGCTGAAAAACGCGGTGGATAATGCCGTCTCGGCACTGGAGCGGATGAAGAAATCGCAGACTGCGGATATCCAGAGTAAGGAAGCCGGCATTGAATCCAAGAAGACCCGCCTGGAGATTGAAAGGAATCAGCTGGCGACGCGGGAAACGGAGTTTTCCAATACGAAGGTATATGCCGATTTTGACGGCCAGGTGTTTTATCCGAAGGAGCGGCAGCGTCCGAAGATTGAAAAGGGGGCCACGGTTCAGGTGCGCCAGAAGATTCTTTCCTATCCGGACCTTTCGGCCTGGAACATTAAAGTTGGCGTTCCCGAAGCGATGATCGACAAGGTGAAGGTCGGGCAGCAGACGGTGGCGACGCTGGATGCGGTGCCGGGGCTGATTCTGGACGGGCTGGTTGAGAAAGTCAGCGCGGTGCCGGATTCGCAGAACTGGTTCAACACCGGGGTGAAGACCTATACCATTATGGTGGATGTCACGACGGAGACGAATACCCAGTTGAAACCCGGGATGTCGGCCACCGTTGAAATCATTACGGACCAGCTGAAGGACGTGAATTATATTCCGATCCAGGCCGTGGTTTCGCGCGACGGCAGGCACTATGTCTATGTGGTGAAGCGCGGAAAGAAAGAACTTCGTGAGGTGGAGATAGGTAAATTTAATACCCACTCGATCGAGATTATTTCGGGCGTCGACGTGGACGAAGAGCTGCTGCTGTATGCCGAGGTGGAACTGGAAGCGGATGCCAAGCTGAAACGCAGTCCGCTGGCGGAGGAGTCCCGGCAGAACAGTGAGGATGAGGACAGCGAAACCGCCAGGGACGATGCATGAGTGAAGCCATCGTCGAGCTTAAAGGCGCCGTGAAGGAATACATCAACGGCTCGCTGCGTGTGACGGCCATGCGGGGCATCGACCTGCGGATCGACCGCGGGGAATATGCCGTGATCATGGGCGCATCGGGATCGGGCAAATCCACCTGCCTGAATATTCTCGGCTGCCTTGACCGCCTGACGCAGGGCACCTATCTGCTGGGCGGTGAGGATGTGTCGGGGCTGGATGATGACGAGCTGTCAGAAATCCGGTCAAAGCGGCTGGGCTTTATTTTTCAGTCCTACAACCTGATTCCGCAGCTCAACGTGCTGGAGAATATTGAAGTGCCGCTGTTCTATCAGGGCGTGCCGGAATCGCAGGCGCGGCAGCAGGCGGAAAAGCTGGCGCGGCGCATGGGGCTGGAGAGCCGGCTGCGGCATAAGCCGATGGAGCTGTCGGGCGGCCAGCAGCAGCGCGTGGCGATTGCCCGCTCGCTGGTGTGCGATCCGATTCTGATGCTCGCCGACGAGCCGACCGGCAACCTCGATTCAAAGACCGGGGAGGAAATCCTCGAGCTGATCGACGAGCTGCATGCCGAGGGTAAAACCATTGTGATGGTCACGCACGATGACGAGATTGCGCACCGGGCCCAGCGCGTGGTCCGGTTCATGGACGGCGAAATTATTTCCAATGATTGGAACGGAGCGGCGAAAGCATGATTTCGATGCGTCCAGAGCGGATGATCAAACTGGCGGTGAAAAACCTCGGCCAGTACAAGCTGCGCGCCGGGCTGACCATGCTGGGCATTATTTTCGGCGTCTGTTCCGTGGTGGCGATGCTCAGCGTCGGGGAGGGGGCCAACCAGGAGATTCAGGATAAGATCCAGAAGATGGGCAGCCGGAACATCCTGATTAAAAGTGTGAAGGTGCCGAACGAGGAAAATAGTTCCGGCGGCCAGCGCACGATGATTGCGTCGTACGGCCTGACCTATGACGATGCGGCGGACCTCGCCCGCTTTGTGCCGAACCTGGAGGCTTCCATTCCGATTAAGCGGCTGCGCTACGATGTGCAGTTTAAAGCGCGCCGGCTGCAGACCGATGTGGTGGCCACGGTGCCGGCGTTTATCCGGGTGCAGAATTACCGCATGGTGCGGGGCCGCTTCCTGACCTCGGCGGATGAGCAGTTCGGAGCGCCGGTCTGCGTGATCGGCACGCGCCTGGCGCGTATGCTTTTTGCCGGTTTCGATCCCCTCGGCCAGACCCTGACGATTGACCGCGATGCCTACACCGTGGTCGGCATTGTCGGCGATATTGCGCAGACCGAGCTGACGCCGCAGAACGAGCTCTGGCTCGAAGGCGAGAACCAGTCGGTGTATGTGCCGCTGCGGACCTATCTGCAGAAACGCGGCGATCTGTTTGCCCAGTTGGCGGAAGGCGGCAGTACGTTCGAGAAGATCGAACTCTACGAGCTGATTCTTTCGATTAACACCCAGGACAACGTGGTGCGGGCGGTCGATGCCGTGCGGCGCGTGCTGAAGAAAAACCACCGGAAAGAGGACTACAGCATCGTGGTGCCGCTGGAGCTGATCCGGCAGGCGCGCGAAACCCGAAAGCTCTTCAATATTGTGCTCGGCTCCATTGCCGCCATTTCGCTGATCGTCGGCGGCATCGGCATTATGAACATCATGCTGGCCACGGTGAGTGAACGCACGCGCGAGATCGGTATCCGCCGGGCGCTGGGCGCGACGCGTACGGACATCGTGCTGCAGTTCCTGATGGAAACCCTGATTCTTTCGATTTCCGGCGGGGTGATCGGCCTCGTGTTCGGCGCGCTGATTCCGCTGATGATTACCGCCGCCACCGATGTGAAAACCGTGCTGACGTTTCCGGCCTTTGCCGTGGCGTTTTCCGTATCGGTCACGGTATCGGTCGTCTTCGGGATTTATCCCGCCCGCCGCGCCGCCCGGATGGATCCCATCGAAGCCTTGCGGCACGAATAATTTTCCAGGGTCTGGAAAACACGTGTGCCGATACCTTGATTCGCCGTTGGCGGCCTGCTACATTCTTTGAAAGGTTGCGGGGTGTCATCCTGCAACTCATCTACAGGGGGTGTGCAATGGGGGATGTGAAGTTTTTGAAGGCCTATACCATCTATGCGCTGGTCGGCGCGGTGTGCGGCTTTTTTGCGGGGGCGAGTCAGGGGTTTATTCTCGGCATGGCCATGGCGCTGGCCGGCGTTGAACCGCAGATTATCCCGATCATCACGGGGATCACCGGATTCATTACCGGGCTGATCATTTCCTTCTTTATCTACCGCTGGAGTATCCGCAAATTCATCATACCGCAGCTGCAGGACATGCTGTCGGCCGCCAAATGAAAAGAGACCGCTCAAGAACCATGCCCGGGAGATAACCGATGAAGAACAGCGGTGAGGCCCGGGTAAACACAAAGGGAAGAGTACAATGAAAAGAAGAATAACCAGACTCAGTGTTTTGCAGACGGGAAAATTCCTCGCCATTTTTTATGCCTTGCTGACGCTCATCATGATTCCGTTTTTTCTGCTGGCGACGCTCGGCGATCCATCGGCGGCGGTGTTGATGGTGCCGATGCTGCTGATGTATCCGGTTATGGGTTTTATCGGCGGCATTATTATGGCGGCTTTCTTTAACCTGACCGCAAAATGGGCCGGCGGCATTGAAGTGGAAGTGGAGTCTGATCCGGTTGAATTCGCGGGGCCGGATGACTTCCAGACCGTCGCCGACTGATGGGTCAGGGCGCGGACCGAATGGCGGCACGATAAAAAACAGGACCGCGTCGACCTAGAAATCGTTGCCGACCGAAAGATAAAGGCGGACGTGGTTGAGCTCTTCCGCTTTGCCCATGGACAGCACGAAGCGCCCGATGGCCGTATCGGCCCCGACGCCGACCAGGCCGCCGAAGTTCAGGTCTTTGATGTCCGCGTCGTCGGGGGCGTCCCAGGCGTTCCCGGCATCCAGTCGGGCCAGGGCAAATACGCCGTTGCCGAGGGTGGGCGGCAGCCGCCCGAGCCGGAACCGGTAGCCCAGGCTGATGACACCGTAATAGTTGCCGAACTGCTGGTAGGGTCCGTAGCCGGCAAAGCTGTCCATGCCGCCGAGGTGGAACGTGGAATAGAAGGGCAGCTGCGTGCCGAAACTGCTGCCGCCCCTGACCCGGGGAATCAAGGTGTGCCGCCCGAGCGAGAGCGGGAGCCGGGCGCTTGCTTCGAGCCGGTTATAGCTGTGGCCCGACCCCAGCTCCTTCTTTGCAAAATCGCCCTGCAGCGTCACCTGGTATCCCTTGTTCGGAAAAAAGGGATCATCGAGCTGATCGAGTTCAAAGCGTGCCGAGATGCCTGCCACATGGTCGTCGAGCTCGCCCAGCGGAATAAAGCCGCTCTGTCCTTTTTCCCAGACATGGCCGCCGAAAAGCCCGATGCGGATCTCGCCGTATTGAAACCCGGAAATTCCGAAATCCAGCCGGCCGAGGATCTGCTTCAGGTCGACCTCGGCGATCACCTGGTCATCGGAGTAAATATCGATATCCTCATCCATGAGCGTGGCGGACGGGGCGATGAAAAAGCGCCCGGAGCGCACAAACGGCTGATACCACTCGGTATGGAGTTTGCGCTTGTGTCCGCCGCCTTCCAGGTCGAGGCGCACCTCGCCGCCGAAATCGTTGAGTTGCGTGCGGGTATAATTGAGCAGCAGGCTCCAGAGCATCGAGGTGTCGGTGGCGGATTCAAATTTCATGCCGAAGTGCAGGAAGCCGGGGCCCCAGTATTTTTCCTGCGTATGATAGATCAAGGCGTAGGCGTCGCCGTTCGGTTGCACGTCGTAGGTGACCGTCTGGAATCCGCCCATGCCGTAGATGCGGCGGAGATCGCGGTTGACCATATCCAGATCCAGCGGCCCCTCGGTGCTGTGCACACGAAACCGGATCGATTCCTCGGCCACGCCGCTGTTATCCATGATCCGGATATCATTGATGACGATCTGTGATTCGTGTTTGAGGCGCTGCTTTTCGAGGAACGCCGCATATTCGGAATCATCGACCGTATAGGCGCGGAGCTCGTCTTTGAGCTGCTCGGCGGCGGCGGTGCCGCAGGGAATAATCTCCGCGGATTTGTGGAAGTGGGTGGAGGAATAGTCTGTCAGGTCCGGCTGAATCACAAGGTCCGCGCGGGCGAGCTGTTTTTCCTGATTGGGCCGTTGCATGATGATGTAGGTCCGGCCGACCACCTCGGGCAGCGAACGAAAATCGCTCTGGTCGCTTTTTTCCGCGCCGGAGGCGCCGACGTCGACCGCAATAATAATGTCCGCGCCCATTGCTCTCACGACGTCCACGGGAATATTGTTGAAGATGCCGCCGTCCACAAACACGCGGTCGTCCATGCGCACCGGGGTGAACGCCCCGGGGACGGCCATGCTGGCGCGCATGGCGCGGGCCAGGCTGCCGCTGTCGAGCACCACCGATTCGCGCCGGCGCAGGTCGGTGGCCACGGCGCGGTAGGGAATGTTGAGCTGGTCAAAATCGGTGATGCCGGTGCTGTTGAGGGCAAAGGTTTCGAGGATGTTGTCGAGTTTTTGGCCGTGCGCCATGCCGGGGCGGAACTGCAGCTGCGCGTGGTTGAATCCCACTTCGGCCCCCATCAAACGGCGGTCGTCCTCTTTGCGGCGGTAGACCAGATACTGATGCGGCGACTGGTCTTTCAGCACGTCCCACCAGTCGAGCTCCGTGAAGCTGCGCTCCATTTCGTCGGGCGACATGCCCGATGCATACATGCCCGCCACAATGGCGCCCATGCTGGTGCCGCCGATGTAGTCGATGGGAACCTGCAGCTCTTCAAGCACGCGGATGACGCCCACATGGGCGAATCCCAGCGCTCCGCCGCCGCCGAGCACGAGGCCGATTTTCGGCCGCTCATCCCCGTTGGCCCGGGCGCCGGCACAAAACAGCAGCGCCAGGGCCGCGATGGATAATTTTTTTATCATAACGGAGTATTAGCAGACCCCTTTTCAAGGTATCGAGTTTTTTTGAATGATAAAGGCGGGGCGGCGCGCTACCCTGCGGGGCATGTCGACATTAGGTGAAATAGGAGAGCATGAGGCCATTCGCAGGATTCTTCCAATGCTTGGAACCCATGCGGATCTGGTGGTGGAAGCGGGCGATGACTGTGCGGTTTGCCGCCTGCCGGGTACGGAGCTGGATCAGGTGTTTACCACCGATCCGGTGATCGAAGGGGTGCATTTTGAACGCGGCGAAGTGCCGGAGCGGGTCGGAAACAAGGCGGTGGGGCGTGTGCTGAGTGATATTGCGGCGATGGGCGCGCAACCGCAGTGGATCCTTGTGAATGTGGCGGCCCCGCCGGAGCTGGAGTTCCAATACCTGGAAAAGATTTATGCCGGCATGTCGGCGCTGTGCGAGCGCTTCGGTGCGGTGATCATCGGCGGCGACCTGGCGAAAGGGGATACGCTGGAGCTCCACGTTTTCGGAACGGGGCTGCTGCCGGAAAAGGCCGCGCGGCTGCGGTCCGGTGCCCGGGCGGGGGACGACCTGCTGGTGACGGGGCCGCTGGGCGGCAGTTTTGCTTCGGGCCGGCACCTCGATTTTACCCCGCGTGTGCCGGAGGGGATTTTTCTGCGCGAAAGCGGGCTGGTGAATGCCATGATGGATGTCAGCGACGGTCTGGCGACGGACCTGCGGCATATCCTGAGCCGGAGCGGTGTGGGTGCCGCGCTGAGCGGGGCGGAGATTCCTGTAAACGGCACCCTGGAACAGGCCCTCTATGACGGCGAGGATTTTGAGCTGCTGCTGACGTCGCCGGCCGCGCCGGAACTGCAGAAGCAGTGGCGGGCCGCGTTTGGAACGGACCTTCCAATCATTGGAAAAATCACCGAAAACCCAGGGCTGCTTGAGCTGGACGGAGAAATAATCGAAGCCAAGGCCTTTGAACATTTTGCGTCGGAATAAGGCGCCGTTGCAGGGGTTATTTCCAATGGTTGGAAACTTGTATTCCGCATCGTTTCATGGATACTTAGCCCTCTTATTTTGCAATCCCCATTTTGAAACCCCGGAGCAGTAATGGCAGACAACAGGTCGTTTGAATCGACACTTCACGATATCGTATACAGTATCGACACGGGTACCGGCCTGAAAATCATTCGTGTCGCCCTCTATATCCTTCTGCTTCTGGTGATTGTGATGGTGTTTACCGCCACCCAGTTCCGCGGACTTAAAACCGAAGAGGCGATGGACCTGTGCCAGCTGGGCCGGAATATGTCGATCGAGCAGGGGATGGTGACAAAAAACGTCCGGCCGCTGACGATGTGGAAAATGGAGCAGTCGACGCCGAATGAAAATCCAATGATTGGAAATCATCCGGACCTGATGAATGCGCCGGCCTATCCGTTTGTGCTGGCTACCGGGTTTAAGTTTTTCGAGCTGATCGGGGTGGACCCGTTTGAACTGCCCGAGGGCGCCAGCGGGGTCGCCATGCCGGCGGAGCAGTGGGTCGTGCTGCCGGTGAATCACCTGTTTGCCATTCTCACCGGCTGGATCGTCTTTATGCTGGGTAAAAAAATGTTTTCCCGCGAGATTGGCTTCCTGGGGATGACGATCTATTACCTGAGCAACCTGGTCTGGATCGATTCCATCTCGGGCCTGAATGTGACCATGGCCATCTTTTTCTCGGTCGCGTCGTTTTATACGATGATTGTTGCCATGCTTAATAAGCGGGACGGGGATGCTAAACTGTTCTGGCTGACGCCGTTTTTCTTTTCCATCATTTTTGCGGCCATTGCCTTTTATACCCGGTTTATTACCGCCACAATTGTGCCGGGCATCTGCCTGTTTGCCTGGCTGATGAGCGGGCGTTTCCGGGGCGGTACACGCTATGTGGTGATTTTTGTTTTCCTTTACAGCATGCTGATTGCCCCGTGGTTTGTGCGGAATTACCAGCTGTGCGGCAACCCGATCGGTATGGTGGGCTATGTGGCGCTCGAGGATTCGCCGCGGTTTGCCGATAATTCGCTGGATCGGGATTATCACCCGAATGTAACCACCCGACAGGCCTTTGAAGCCCTGAAGCAGAAATGGGTGCTGAATTATTCCGAAAACAAGCCGGACATTATTCCGGCGATGGGCGGCGGCATTCTGATGGCGTTTTTCCTGACGACCTTCTTCTATCATTTTGTGCGGCCGCAGGTGAATTATCTGCGCTGGGGCCTGGGGATTTCCCTGCTGCTTACGGTAACCGTTGCGGGCTTTTTCTCGGAATCCTCCCAGAGCATGGTCCATATGTACTGGCCGTTTGTCATTCTCTACGGCCTGGCCTTTTTCTATATTCTGATCGACCGCCTGGATCTGGGCGTGCGCCTCTATAACCTGGGCCTCAAATGCCTGATTGTTTTCCTGGCGGTTATTCCCTTCGGCCTGACCCTGATGCCGCCGCACGCCAACCATCCGTATCCGCCGTACCACGCGCCGATCATCGGTCGTGTGGCGGGCATGCTCAATGCGCGTGAGGTGATGTGCACGGATATGCCTTGGGCAACGGCCTGGTATGGCGACCGCGTATCGATCCTGCTGCCGAAAGACCTGGACCAGTTCTACGAAATTAATGACTACAAGCAGTACATCTCGGGCATGTATTTCACGACTATCACCAAGAATAAACCCTTCGTGAAGGAACTGCTGGACGGCCCGGAAAAAACCTGGCTTCCGATCCTCAGCGGCCGTACACCGCCGGACTTCCCGCTGAAGCAGGGCGTGTCGCTCAACCGCCAGGACCAGATCTTCCTGTCCGACCGCGACCGCTGGTCCGGTGCCAGCCAGACCGGACCTGCGCCTGCTGAACAGTAAACGGGGAGGCCTCCATGCGTATCGTTTTTATGGGATCCGCCCAGCTGGCGGTTCCGTCGCTCAAAGCGGTTCTTAATTCCGATCAGGACGAAGTGGTCGGCGTGGTGTCGCAGCCCGACCGGCCGGCGGGCCGCAAACGGGTGCTCACGCCCTGTCCGCTTAAAGCCTTTGCCGATGCGCAGGGCCTTCATGTGATGACGCCTGAAAAAATCGGCGATCCTGAAGCGGTCCAGGCTCTGGAAGAGCTGAAACCCGATCTGCTGATTGTCGTGGCCTATGGGCAGTATATTCCGCAGCGGGTGATCCAGCTGGCGAAATATGAGGCGATTAATGTGCATCCCTCGCTGCTTCCCAAATACCGCGGCTCCGCGCCGATTCAGTGGGCTATACTCAACGGGGATAAAGAAACCGGGGTGAGCATTATTTATCTGGCGAAGAAAATGGATGCCGGAGATATTCTCCGTCAGGAAACCTATCCGCTCGGCGATGACGAAACCTCCGCCACCCTGCACGACAAACTGGCCGACCTGGGGGCAGAACTGCTGATCGAGGCGGTGAATGATATTCGGAACGGGACGGTCACGCGCACGGTTCAGGATGAAACCGCAATGGTTGAAATCCGAAAACTGACCAAAGAGGACGGTAAAATCGACTGGTCACTGCCGGCGGAGCAAATCCGCAACCGGATCCGCGCCTTCGATCCCTGGCCCGGAAGTTTCTGCCGGTTGCCCAACGGGGACCTGCTGAAAGTCTGGAAGGCCGAGCTGGCCGCAGGAAACGGGGAGAGCCCCGGAACCCTGCTGGACGCTCAGTTGCTCGTGCAGACCGGGGAGGGGGCCCTGCGTCTTGCCGAAGTGCAGCCAGTCGGTAAAAAACGCATGCCGGCGGCCTCATTCCTCAATGGTTCTACCCTCGAAAAAGGCGATATCCTGCAATAATGCGTCTGTCCCAAGGCGCAATATCCCATAGCCAATTATTTCACACTTCGTGAAGTGTGAAACTGTAGATTATCAACATATAGTTGATCGGCATCGTATTTCACACTTCACGAAGTGTGAAATTTTGATGCACAGAAAATCCCTGGAAATCGCAT
>JBFJYX010000008.1:0-19658 GCA_041622415.1 Pontiella sp. | reverse complement strand
CTCAATTGTTCAGAATTCACGTTCATTAACGTCCATTAACGGTTTAGTTAAAACTGAAACATGGTGGAACGGATGACTTCGCCGACGGTCGGATGCGGGAATACGATTTCCTGCGCCTCTTCGATCCGGAGTTCGGTTTCAATCATAACGGCAGCACCCCAGATAAATTCCGAGCTGTAGGCACCGAACGCATGAACCCCGAGCAGTACGCGGGTATCGGCATCGATGACCACTTTCACAGAACCGGGACCGCGCTTGCCGTTTTCGGCAAGGAAACGGCCGCTCATGATCAGCGGCAGCTCACGGGCTTCAACCCGATGACCCGCTTCCTTCGCCTGGTCTTCGGTCAAACCGCAACCGGCAATTTCCGGCATGGAATAAACCGCCCACGGAATGGCGTTGGTGCGGAAACGGTCTTTCTTACCGAGGATCGTGTTCAGGGCCACCTCACCCATGCGGGTGGCGGAGTGCGCGAGCTGCGATTTTCCGGTAACGTCGCCGATCGCGTAAACGTTCGGCAGGTTGGTGCGCATCTGATCGTCCGCTTTGATGCCGCGGCGGTCAAAGTCCAGGCCGGCTTCCTCGAAGCCCATACCCGAAAGGTTCGGCGCGCGGCCGACGGACATCAGCACGATGTCGGCGTTAACCGATTTCTCTTCGCCGGACTTGGTCACAAACTTCACGTCGTGGCCGTCGATCGCCGTAACGCGGCAGCCGAGGTTGAAATCAACTTTGCCTTTCAGCGCCTTACGGAAGGCGCCCGCCTGGCCGTTGTCCATGAACGGGATGATTTCGTCGAGCATTTCGATGACATCGACCTTAACGCCGAGGCTGCTGAAGAAGCTGGCGAACTCAACACCGATCACACCGCCGCCGATGACGGCCAGCGATTTCGGCATCTCGGTGACGCTGAGGATTTCCTTACTGGTCATGACGTGCGGCTGGTCCGCACCCGGGATCGGCGGAACAAACGGAGAACCGCCGGTCGCGATGACGATGTTGTCGCCTTCGTAGATCGTGCCTTCCACTTCCACCTTGCGGGAACCGATGAGCTTGGCCGCACCGAAAAGGACTTCGACCTTGTTCTTTTTCATCATGGCCGCAATACCGCCGCGCAGGGTCTGGATGACATCTTCTTTCCAGGCCATGGTTTTTCCGAGGTCAAATTTGACTTCGCCGGTGGTGACGCCGAATTCCGGTGCTTCCTTGGCGTGCACATAGTGCTTCGCCGAGTTGAGCAGCGTCTTGGTCGGAATGCAGCCCCAGTTAAGGCAGACGCCGCCGAGATATTTTTTCTCGATCAGCAGAACCTTCTGGCCTTTATGCGCGGCGCGTTCAGCCATTTCATACCCGCCCGGACCGGCACCAATGATGATGATGTCGAATTCCGCGCCGGAGGACACTTTAGCGACCGGAGCCGGTGCAGGTGCCGGAGCCCGTTTCGGCTCTGCAGCTTTGTCTGCCGCTTTGGGCTCTTCGGCTTGCTGCGGAGCCGCATTCACCGCGTCGGCCGGAACCATGGCGGAAATGTCTTCGCCGGGAGCGCCGATGGCGGCGATCACTTTGAGGACTTCCACGTCGGCTTCGGCCGGGTAGAAGATGCCCAGGACCGTGCCGGCCTCGGGCGCTTCAACCTCGAAAGTCGCTTTATCGGTTTCCACTTCGCAAAGGGCCTGTCCGGCCGTAACCGTGTCGCCTTCCTTTACTTTCCATTCGATGATGATGCAGGATTCAACGGACTGACCCTGCCGGGGCATTAATACTTCAACAGCCATAAATTTCTCCTTTCAGACAAACAGCGAACCGTTAATTAACGTGAATGAACGTTTATAATCCTGCTGCTCCAGCGCTCTGGTCCTGAAGTGCAGTATTTACGTCCATTAATGTTCATTCACGGTTCCCTTATCCATATTCGTTATTAGTTAGCCCGCCAGGGTGAGTTCGAATGCGGCCAGCTTGTTACGCAGGCTGGCGATGAAGCGGGCAGCCGGCGCGCCGTCGGCGGCCGCGTGGTCGAAGGTGAGCGAGAGTCCCATGTGCGGAACAAACTCAACACTGCCGTCTTTGCCCGCAACCGGCTTCTGCTGTACAGAGCAGACGCCGAGAATGCCGACTTCCGGAGCGTTCAGCACCGGCGTGAAGCTTTCGATGCCCATGGCGCCGAGGTTGGTGACCGTGAACGTGCCGCCGCTCAGAGCGTCCGGATCGACCGTACCGTCGATGCAGGCTTTCGCGAGACGCTTGGTTTCGGCTGAAAGCTGTTTGAGGGTCATCAGGTTGGCGTAGCGGATCACCGGAACCATCAGGCCGCGCGGTGTGTCCACGGCAAATCCGAGGTGAACGTTGCCGAACTCGACAATCTTGTCGCCGAGCATGTGAGCGTTGAGTTCCGGGAACTCGCCGAGGGTTTTAACGGTGGCGTAGAGCACCACATCGTTGATGCTGATGCCGCCGACGCCGGCTTCTTCCGGAGCGGCTTTGCATTTGGAGCGGTAACCGAGGATGGAGCGGGCATCAACCGAAGAGTTGAGCGTGAGCTGCGCGGTGGTCTGCAGCGAGTTGAGCATACGGCCGGCAACCACTTTACGAACGCCCTTAACGGGAACTTCGTTCACAGCGCCCGGGAAGTCCATGGAAGCAACAGCTTCTGCGACCGCTTCCGGAGCAACGCTCATCAGGTCGGCGGCGGTAACACGTCCGCCGAGGCCGGTTCCAACCTCAGGAATCGCGAGGCCTTCAGCCGCGGCTTTCGCCTGGGCGGCCGGAGTAACGACCTGGGCTGCGGCAACGTCGCGCTCGATGACGCGGCCATTCGGGCCGGTGCCGGCGATGGTTGAAATATCAACGCCTTTTTTCGCGGCGAGGTTTTTAGCTCGCGGAGAAGCCAGGCCGGTTGCGCTGACTGCAGCAGCTACCGGAGCAGCGGCGGGTGCCGGAGCAGGAGCAGCTTTTTCTTCAGCCGCCGGGGCAGCTGGTGCCGGTGCAGCGGCAGGGGATTCGTCGGCCGGGCGCATCGCGGAGATGTCTTCGCCTTCGTCGCCGATGGCGGCGATTACTTTAAGCACTTCCACGTCGGATTCGGCCGGATAGAAAATGCCCAGGACCGTGCCGGATGCAGTTGCTTCCACCTCGAAGGTGGCTTTATCGGTTTCCACTTCGCAGAGCGGCTGTCCTTCCGTAACGACATCACCTTCGTTAACCTTCCACTCGATGATGATGCAGGACTCAACAGATTGACCCTGGCGTGGCATTAAAACTTCTGTAGCCATAATTGTTCTCCTTATTGACCGAACTCAATTCCCGCGTGAGATGTGAACCGTTAATGAACGTGAATAAACGTTAAGAGTGACAGCCCCGAAGCGCCGGTCATCTGAAACGAAATATTGATGTTCATTAATGTCCATTCACGGTTCCCTAAAATTCGATATTCCTTATTCGTTAATCGTTGTTCGCTACGCTTTGATTAAGCGCACGTTCGCTTTGGTTAATTCTTCTTCAAACTCGCCGGACAGCTCGCTATCGGTCACGAGCGTGTCCACCCCGTCAAACGGCAGGATTCGCGCAAAGCCCGGTTTCCCGAACTTGCTCGAATCCGACATTGCAATAATTTCATCGGCCTGCTCGGCCATCTTTCGAACCAGATCGGCACTTTCCACAAAGTGGGCCGCAAAGCCCTGCTTCACGGAGGCGCCGTCGATTCCGATAAATGCTTTAGAAACATAAAACTGATCGATCGCCTGCAGGGCGAGGGGCCCGACTACGCCCTCTTCTTCCGGGCGGAATTCGCCGCCGACGAGCGTCACGCGCAGCTGCGGGTTGTTACGGGCGTGCGTCAGCAGCAGCGTATTGTTGGTGACGATGTGGATGCCTTTTTTGCCCAGCAGGTATTTGGCGATCAGTGCGGTGGTGGTTCCCGCGGAAACAATAATGGTATCGCCGTCTTCGACCAGTTCAGCCGCGGCCTTGGCAATATCGCCCTTGATGCCTTTGTCGGCCTGCATGCGTTCGAGGAGTTTCGGATGCTGGGCCGGCAGGGCCCCGCCGTGCGTGCGGACCAGCAGCCCCTCTTCCTCCAGCGTGGCCAGATCGGCGCGGACGGTTACAACGGTAACATTAAACTGTTTTGCGAGACCGGAAACGCTGACGCGGCCCTCCTTCATCAGGAGGTCCAGAATCATCGATTTACGCTCTGCAAAGTTGTTACTCATACGTGGGTTCAGCTTTCTTTCGCTATCGTTTGACTTCCTTTTTACCTTGTTTTTGCTTTCCCTCAAGTTTTTTTTCGGTTTTTATTCATTTTCTTCCAACCACTGGAAAGGAGTAAAAACATGTCCATGAAAGCCCTGATTACAGGAGCCAGCCGCGGAATCGGCCAGGCCATTGCCTATAAACTGGCGGAAAGCGGGTATCAGCTGGTTCTGACCGGCCGCGATGCTGCCGAGCTTGAAAAAACGAAAACCGCCTGCGAGCAGTACGGAATTAAGGCCGAAATTATTCCGGCCGACCTTTCCAGCGAAGCCGACATCCGGGCCCTGTTTGAACAGGCCGGCGAAATCGACCTGCTGGTGAATAATGCGGGATTCGGCATTTTTGATCCCATCGTGGACATCAAACTCGAGGACTGGCAGGCTATTCATAAGGTGAATGTGGAGGGCGCGTTCCTCTGCCTGCGCGAAGCGATGCGCTCGATGAAAAAATCCGGCGGCGGTCGGATCATCAATATTTCATCGGTGGTCGGCGTGAAGGGCTATCCGAACCAGGCGGCATACGGCGCCAGCAAACACGCCCTGCTCGGCCTGACCAAAACCGCCATTGAGGAGGGAAAGGATGACAACATCCGCGTCCACGCGATCTGCCCCGGCGGCGTCGCCACGGATATGGTGAAACAGTCCCGCCCCGACCTGACCGATTTTTCGGCCATGATCCAGCCCGAAGATGTGGCGGATGCCGTACTTTATCTCTGCAGCCTGCCGACCCAAATTACGGTGGACTGCATTCACCTGCGCCGCGCCGCCAGCGCACAGACCTGGTGAGCATTATATTGAGCCACGGATAAACACTGATTCACACGGATGAAATCTATGCGAGGATAGTCAGAAGCTCATAAACACAACCTCGTGGCGGCACCCAGGCCATCCGCGTCCTTCCGTGTTTCATCTGTGGCTATAAAAAAACAACCAAGGAGACCCGTCATGATCTACATGGCTGATACAGCAAATATCGAACAGCTCAAGAAACTCTACTATTATTTCCCGCTTGCGGGAGTAACCACCAACCCGAGCATCCTCGCGATGGAAAAGAAACCGATCTCCGAGATCGTGCCCCGAATCCAGGAAATTGTCGGCGACGGCATGGTCCATTTCCAGGTGGCGAGTGAAACCGCGGATGACATGCTGCGTGAAACGCTGAAATATAAAGAGCACTTCGGCTTCGGCGATGAATACTATTCCAAGATTCCCGTGACCGCTGAGGGCCTGCGGGCGATTCCGATGATCAAGAACGCCGGCATCAAGGTCACCGCCACGGCAATCTTCACCCACCAGCAGGCATTGGTTGCCGCGCAGGCCGGTGCGGATTATGTGGCGCCGTATGTCAGCCGCCTGGACAATATTTCATCGCACGGCATTGAAGTGGTGGAGCACATCACCAAAACGCTCAACCACTTCGGTTATGACTGCAAAGTCCTGGCCGCCAGCTTTAAAACGGTGGACCAGGTGCACCGTATCGTCAAACGCGGCTGCCACTCGGCCACGATCAACTTTGAACTGCTCGAAGCCCTGCGCAGCCATCCGATGACCGATATGGCCGTTGCCCAGTTCACGAAAGACAAAGAAGGCATTTACGACATCGCCTTCTAAAAGTGAAAAGCCCCGGAGTAATCTCCGGAGCTCTATCACCCGTCTGAAAGGAAAGCCCGTCACGCGGACGGGCTTTTCTTTTTTCCAATGTTCGGACGCTTAGCCTTTGATGGCCGCCTGGGCCGCCGCAAGGCGGGCGATCGGAACACGGAACGGGGAGCAGCTGACATAGTTGAGTCCGACTTTCGCGCAGAACTTCACGCTTTCCGGATCGCCGCCATGTTCCCCGCAGATCCCGCATTTCAGGTCCGGGCGGGTTTCACGGCCGCGCTCAACCCCGAGCTTCACCAACTGTCCGACGCCGGTCTGGTCCAGGGTCTGGAACGGATCGGCCGGCAGGATCTTCTCGTTGAGGTAATCCGGCAGGAAGGACCCGATATCGTCGCGGCTGTAACCAAAGGTCATCTGGGTCAGGTCGTTGGTACCGAAGCTGAAGAACTCAGCCGTTTCAGCCACTTCGTCCGCCGTCAGCGCCGCACGCGGAATTTCGATCATGGTGCCGACCATGTATTTCACCTTGGCGCCGGTCTTCGCAATGATTTCCTCGGCGTTTTTACGCACAATTTTTTCCAGGAAATCCAGCTCGGCTTTGGTGCCGATGAGCGGAATCATGATTTCCGGCAGCACCTTCACCGGCTTCTTCAGCTTGGCCACTTTGCAGGCCGCGCCGATGATCGCCTTGGTCTGCATGACGCAGAGTTCCGGATAGGTGATGGAGAGGCGGCAGCCGCGATGCCCGAGCATCGGGTTGAACTCGTGCAGTTCCTGCACGCGCTGGGTCACCTTCTTCGCCGGAACGCCGAGGCGTTTCGCCATTTCCTGCTGATCCTTTTTGGTGTGCGGCACAAACTCATGCAGCGGCGGATCGAGCAGACGCACCGTTACCGGCAGGCCGTCCATGGCTTTGAAGATGCCTTCGAAGTCTTTCTGCTGATGCTTCAGCAGTTTGGCCAGCGCCCCTTTGCGGGACTTTTCGTCGTCGGCCAGAATGAACTCGCGGATCGCCCAGATCCGGTCGCCTTCGAAGAACATATGCTCGGTCCGGCAGAGGCCGATCCCTTCGGCGCCGAAGGCACGGGCCGCGGCGGAGTCGGCCGGGGAATCGGCGTTGGTGCGCACGTTCATCTTACGGTGGGTGTCGGACCATTTGGAGATCTGCTCATACATTTTGTAGATCGGATCTTTTTTGGCCGCGGCGTTGCCGTCGACCACCGCCGAAACAACGGGGCTGACCTGGGTCGGCAGCTGGCCTTCATAGACCGCGCCGGTGGAGCCGTTCAGCGAGAGCCAGTCGCCCTGCTTGTAGACTTTGCCGTCGATGGTGACCGTTTTCTTTTTGTAATCGATCTTCAGGTCGCCGGCGCCGCAGATGCAGCATTTACCCCAGCCGCGGGCCACAACCGCCGCGTGGGAGGTCATACCGCCGGTGGAAGTCAGAACGCCCTGAGCCGCCCACATACCGCCCACATCTTCCGGGCTGGTTTCATGACGGACCAGAATGATTTTTTCATCGGCATCCTTTTCGATGGCCGCTTCAGCATCTTCAGCCTCGAACATGATTTTACCGACGGCGGCGCCCGGGCCGGCCGGCAGGGCGGAGGTGATAATCTTGGCTTTCTTTTCCGCCGCGATATCGAAGACCGGGAAGAGGAGCTGTTCGAGGTCTTCGCCGGAGACGCTCATCAGGGCTTCTTTCTGGTTGAGAATCTTCGGCTGTTTTTCGCCGGTGAAGAAGTCCACCCCCGAGGCCATTTCAACCGCCCAGCGCACGCCGGCCAGGCCGGTCCGTTTTGCATTACGGGTCTGCAGCATGTAGAGCTTGCCTTCCTGAACCGTGAACTCGACGTCCTGCGGATATTTGTAGTGCTTCTCCAGACGGGCCATGATCTTCTGCAGATCGGCGTAGGCCTTTTTCCAGACCGGATCTTTTTCCTTCGGCATATCGTCGAGATGCTTCGGCGTACGGATACCGGCCACCACGTCTTCGCCCTGGGCGTCGATGAGGTATTCCCCCATCGCTTTCGAATGGCCCGTGCCGCCGTCGCGCGTAAACGCAACACCGGTACCGGAGCGGGCACCCATGTTACCGAACACCATGGTGCAGATGTTGACCGCGGTGCCCATCAGGCCGGAAATCTTGTTGATCTGGCGGTATTTTTCCGCACGCTCGGAACCCCACGAACCGAACACGGCGCGAATGGAGAGGTCGAGCTGTTCCCACGGATCCTGCGGGAACGGTTTTTTCACCTTGTTCTGATAGACCTTCTTATAAATCTCGGTCAGCTCTTTCAGCTGCTCCGCGGTCAGGTCGGTGTCTTCTTTGGCTTTATACTTTTTCTTGAGCGCTTCGAGCTCAACTTCAAAATCGTGATGGGTCAGGCCGGTGTACGGGCCCATGACCACGTCGCCGAACATATCGATGAAACGGCGGTAGCAGTCCCAGCCGGTGCGCTCGTTGCCGCACTGTTCAATGAAGCCGAGCACGGCTTTGTCGTTGAGGCCGAGGTTGAGCACGGTGTCCATCATGCCCGGCATGGAAACCGCGGCACCGGAACGGACGGATACGAGCAGCGGATCTTTGGCATCGCCCAGTTTTTTGCCCATTTCCTTTTCAAGTTTTTTCAGCTGGGCCTTGAGCTGTGTTTCCATTTCGGGGGCATATTTGCCGCCGGTCTTGGAATAGTAGGCACACGCTTCGGTGGTGATCGTAAGGCCGGGCGGTACCGGAAGGTTTGCATTCGCCATCTCAGCGAGGTTGGCACCCTTGCCGCCGAGCACGGCTTTCATGGTCTGGTCGCCTTCCGTAAGTTCCTTGGATACTCCATAGAAGTAGACGTATTTTTTCTGAGCCATTTACATTTCTCCTTATTATTAAAGTCCGTATAGAACAAAAAACGGACTATATTTAAACGTCCGGCAAAACAGAGTCAAGGTTGCCTCCTCCCTAATCCGGAAAAATCGCAAAAAATACATTTTCCAAACATTGGAAATCACCCGCGCCGCAGGTATGGTGCCTCCATGCGGAGCACTCCCCCAACTCATAAAAAAGCGTTCACCCTGGCTGAGCTGCTGGTGGTCATTGTGATCATCGGCATCATGTTCGCCATCGCGCTGCCGGTCCTCTCGAACATCACGGGGCAGACGCGGCTCGAGTCCGCCGCCGGCGCCCTGCACGCCGCCGCAAAATTGGCCCGCCAGCACGCCGTGGCCAACAGCCAGCCGGCCTACCTCGTGTTCAACACCGGGCAGGACGATCCCGAACTGGCCTACCGCGCCTACCGCGTCTTCACCATCAACACCCATGCGCGCCCCGTCACCGCGGACAGCGGCGAATTCCTGACCGGCTGGACCCCCTTGCCGCAGGGCATTTTTTTTGATGCCGACGCCGACCCCGTCGACAACATTTTCCAGCCCAACGAAGGCGACGGCTGGAACGGCGGCCTGAGCGAAGACGGCCGGCTCCTGATTAACGGCGAAGTATATATCGTCGCCGGCTTCACCCCGCGGGGCGAGACCTCCACCAAAACCGGATGGACCCGCCGCATCCTGCTGGCCGAAGGCACGGACATCGGCGGCACGCTGCAGCGCACATCCGACCAGGCCATGGAGGTCCGGATCGACCTGCAGGGCAGCAGCACCATTCACAGCCTGGTCTATGATGACGCAGCCGGGCCGGAGGACTACGAACTTTGATCAAACCACGCACCCACTCCACCCGGGGATTCACCCTCATCGAAATCATGCTCGCGCTGCTCGTGATCACCGTCGGCATTGTTTCGATCATCGGCGTGCTGAGCAGCTCCATCGACACCTCCGCCAAATCGCGGCAGGACATTCAGATCGTCACCTTTGCCGACCTCGTGCTCAACTACGGCCATGCCGCCGGCTACGAGGCGATACCGGCCACCGGCGGCCTGACCCTCATCGACGAAGGGGGCGACCGCGTCACCCTGCCCTACGACACCGTCAGCACCTACACCGCCTCCCTGCCGGGCACGGGCACCGAGCCGCAGGAATTCACGCTCAGCTACCGCCTCCGCGTATCGGCGACGGACGACACCAAAGCGCTCTATCTCGAGGTCTGGCCGGGGCCGAATACCGAAGCGGCCGACCCGCAGCATTTTTATACGGAAATCTTTAACTGGGAGCACGCCCCGTGAGCCGCCCCTCTTCCAAATCCGGCTTTACGCTTTTGGAAATCATGCTGTCGATCACCCTGCTGGCCCTGATGGCGGTCATGATTCTCCAGGTATTCTCGGCCGGCAGCCGCGCCGTGCGGCTGGGTAAAAACCAGACGCTGCTCGACGAAGCCGCGCGCAACCTGCTCGATGTTTTGGAGCGCGACATCACACAGGCGCTGATCCGCACCAACGTGCCCTTCCGCGTCGAGACCATCGAAAGCGATCCGTTCAACAGCCTCTACTGGGTCACCGCCGGCGTCCGCCGCAACCTGCAGACCATCCCGCGCGATTTTGCCCCGATGCGCATACAGGTCAGCAAGACCGCCGACTGGAACCAGGCCCTCGTGCTCGACCGCCCGAACTGGTCCGCCGGTTCCGGGGCCTCGCACCGCAGCCGCCTCGCCGCGCAGTCGGACTACTATTTTTCCCCAACCAATACCGCCGCCGCGGATTTTACCGGCGTTGAACGCGGCAACAGCATGTACACCACCACCCGAACCTACACCGATGCCCTGGACGCCTTTTCAACCCAATATGCCATGCTCACCACCTTCCGCATCATCGTGAACGGGGAACCCGCCTGGGACGGGAACGCGGGCGCGGCGGGAACGCCCGACCCCGACAACATGCCCGCATTTGCCGACCTCCGCATCGGCCTGACGCCCTCCACCATCGTCCGCCGCGCCCGTCGGCTCGCCGAGGCCGGCCAAACGGAAACCGGCCGCGACCTGATCGTTCAGAACGAACAGCTCTACACCCGCCGCGTCTTGATGCCCAACACCGGAATCACAGGACTCGATTTCCAATGACGGGAAAACATCCATCCCGATCGGGCGCCGCCCTGATTATCGCCCTCGGCTTCCTGGCCATCCTGACGGTGATGATCATCACGTTTTCCGCGCTCACCCGTACCGAGCGCCTGGCCGCGCGCACCTATCTGTCCGGCGCGCAGAGCCGGCAGCTCCTGTATACCGCCCTGAACCGGGCCATGCTCGATATCGATGCCGCAGCGGGCACCAACTATCCCGCTTTTTATGCCCTCGGCTCCCTGGGCGACGGTGCGGAACGCCTGCCCGATACTCTCGACTTCGCCCTGTCCGAAACCTTTCTCCAGACCGGCAGCGAGGCCCTCCGAACCGCCTATGAAACCGAACGCGACGCCGCTGAATGGGAAACGGTCACCGCCCCCACGACCGGCGAGGCCGTCGGGCGCATCGGCTATGTGATCGTCAACACCTCGGGCCTGCTCGACGCCAACGCCGTCGGCGGAACCCGCACACGCAGCGCCGGGCTTTCGCCGCAGGAGATCATGCTCAGTGCCGGGCTGCTGCCGGACTTTAATTCCGCCGGCGAGCGGATTGATCCCGATACCGGGGCGGCCACGCCCTCCGACGATGCGCTGGCCGCATTTGTCTTCAACCGCGAAAATACGTGGCAGCGGTTTGAATCGCTGCGCGACCTTGAAATGCTGAACGATCCCGACCGCGGCGACCTGATCCTCGATCCGGTGGCCTCGTTCTCCACCTTTTCGCACAGCCTCGAAACCAACGATTACGGCCGGACCTTCATGGGCACCAACGAGGCTACCCTGAACCTGGACTTTATCGAAGAAGAGCTCGAGGCCGTCAGTGCCGTCGAACCGGAATTTGTACTCAACCAGCTGCGCGACTATCTCGACACCGACACCGTGCCCGAGGACGAAGACGGGGACTATTCCGACTATTCCGTGGAACCCGTCCCGATGATCAACGAAATCGCCCTCACCTGTGCCTTCACCTTTGTGCCCAATATTGAATCCGTGTCCGACGGCGCGGGCGGCACCGAGGAAATCGTCAGCTTTGTCACCGTCTCGAACACCTACACCCTCGAACTGGAAGTCTGGTATCCCTTCGTGGGCTACACCAACAGCCAGGCCTTCGTCCTGAGCATCGTCGACCCGCCGGCGGAAAGCGGCAGCGTCGATCCCGACCTCTTCGGCACCGTGACCGACTGGACCGCCGATATGGTCATCCCCGCCGGCGAAGCCCACCCCGACAACCGCTTCAATCCCTACGACCTGGTCGCCTATACCGAATCCCTCGCGGTCGAGGCCGAAGACCGGAACAGCCTGATCGACCTGTTTGAATCGTTCCAAAGCGACATCGAGTTTCCGATCATCCGGATAACCGATGCCAACGGCGACAAGGTCGACCAGACCCTGGGCCTTGAGTTCCCCCTCGCCGAAGCAGTCGAAAGCGAGCTGATGCCGGAAATTGAAATCCTGGGCTCCAACCTCTTCAATGTCGTCACGGCGGTAACCACCTCCAACCAGTTCACCGTCGCCCTGGCCAGTGTCGATCCGCGGCTCAACTGGGACGGCACCGACCTCCTCCAGTGGAAGGAATCCTACGGCCTCGGAACCGGCATCGATTCCATCGGCGAAGTCAATGCCGAGGAACTCGGGAGCGTGACCACCGACGACCCGCAGGACATGCTCTATGTCCGCAACGCCGACCGGATCGATTCCCCCTGGGAATTCACCTACTTCCTCTACCATTCTTCCAATCCCTGGAAAACCTTCCAACTGCTCGAGGCCTACGATACGGACGACACCCGCGCCATCCTGCGCAACCTTTCGCCCTTCCCCGACGGCCCGCCCCGCAGCGGCCGCGTCAGCCCCTTCACCCCCCACACCAACGTGGCGGCCTCGGTCTTTCTCGATATGCCGGTCGATGATTTTATGGGCAGCGTCCGCTCCCGCATGGACGCCGACCAGGCCCGGCAGGCCGCCGCATTTTTCATGGAGCAGGTGGCGAAAAACGGATGGACCGCCGACGCGGCGGCCTGCACCGAAAACATCACCGTCGCCGACCTGCAGAACGCCATGAACGGCGAAACCAACCCTTGGATTCTCGAAAGCTTTTTCCGCAACAGCCGCGAGCTGTTTAATCCGGACGACACGCTCTACACCATCCTCGCCGCGGCCCAGTCGGGCATCGACCGGAACGAAGACGGCCTGATTTCGAGCAACGAAATACGCTCCACCGACCAGGCCATCCTCTATGTCTGGCGCGACCGCTCCAGCGGCAAAGCGGCCATCGTCTTTTTCGGCCTTACCGACACCCTCCAGAGCACCATCGCCGGCGGCGAGAGCTGGGGAACCATCCTCGATGCCTTCCGGCCCTGAAATATTTTCCGCTTATTGGAAGTTTCCAACCTTTGGAAATTTCCCTATACAAACGCACCATGATTACCGATTACCTCAAGGAAAAACAGGCCCTCGTAGACCACGCCATTGAACAGCTGCTGCCCGGCGAGGATGTCCGCCCCGCCCTGCTGCATAAAGCCATGCGCTACAGCGTGCTCAACGGCGGAAAACGCATTCGGCCAATCCTCTGCATCGCCGCCGCCGAAGCCCTCGGCAAACCCGCCGACGAGGTTCTCAAACCCGCGGTTTCCGTGGAGCTCTTTCACTGCTCGACGCTCATTCACGACGACCTGCCCTGTATGGACGACGACGACCTGCGCCGCGGAAAGCCCACCTGCCATATCGCTTTCGGCGAAGCCAACGCCGTGCTCGCCGGCGACGCCCTGATGATTCATGCCTTTGAACTCCTGGCCGAACACGGCAATGCCCAACTCGGCCTGGAACTCGCCCGCGCCGCCGGCTCCCGCGGCGTCATTGCCGGACAGGTCGAAGACCTCGCCGCCGAAGGCCTGAAACCCAATGCCGACCTGGTCGAGTTCATTCACATGAACAAGACCGCCATCCTCATCAAAGCCTCCGTACGCCTGGGCGCCATCGCCGCCGGCGCCGACGAAAAACAGCTCGAAAAGCTCACCGTCTTCGGCGAAAAAATCGGCCTCGCCTTTCAGATTGCCGACGACATTCTCGATGAAACCTCGAGCGATGAAGTCCTCGGCAAACCCGCCGGCTCCGACGCGGAACAGGATAAAATGACCTATCCCGCCGTCCACGGCATGGACGCCGCGCAATCCAAAGTCCGCGAGCTCACCTTTGATGCCATCGCCGCACTCATGGAAATCAAAAACGACACCACCGCCCTCCGCGGTATTGCCGAATTCCTCATGAACCGCACCTTCTGATCCACGCGCCCGTCATGAACGGTCTCAAAGCACATTGGGGTTCAATACTGTCGCTGCTTGCGGTCGCGGCCTATTTTTCCCCGTGGTATTCCGGCGATCCGCGCAACGCGCTGGGCCTGTATATCCTCGCCTTTTTCTGGTTCCTGCTTTTTGGATGGATCACGATGATCGCCAACGTGGTGATCATGATCAAACAGCGCAAAGCCAACGACCGCTTCTGGAAACCGTATGGCCTGTCCGCCCTGATCATTGCCCTGAGCTATCTGGCCGTCTGGATCGGCGCATTAAACGGATATATGGTAACGGTATGACAAGAGGAGTGAATTTGAACGGGCATACACCATCGACTTTGAGCATTACATCAGCCCGCATGAAATCGAAATCGGGATCGCCGTTAAATAACGTAAAGAGCGGTTGAAAACCGTCCGGAAAATCCGCTATACCCTCTGCTTCCCGAAACACACGGCCGGTGCACGGCATTTCATCGGGATCCAATAAAAAGGCATGCCTCGGAAGCACCGACCCTGCTGCGAGGCCAATCAAGCAACATGATATTCGAAAACCAGATTATTCCCCGCGAGATCCACGAATTCGTCATCGAGGGGCCGTGCGACATCCAGGAGGTCATCCGCATCATCGAGACGCGGTACCCGGCCATCTCCAAGGGCATTCTGTGGAATGTGACGGCCGGCAGCCTGGCCCATCTCGGGCCGGCGGATATGCGGCTCATTGCCAACACCGCAAAAATGCACGCCGTTCATAAAAAGACGGCCTATGTGGGCATGGAAGCAGGGGATTTCGGCAAGTTCCGGCAATACGAAACCCATGCGGAATTGAGCGAAGTCCCGACCGTCATGAAGGTCTTTCACGATGCCGATGAAGCCCTGGAATGGCTGAAACAGTAACGCGACCGAACCATTACCGGCGGCTGCTTTTCGGCAGGTTCATGCCGTAGATGGAATTGAAGATCACCACGAGGTTGGAGAACACCATGCCGACCGCGCAGAATTTCGGCGAGAGCCAGCCGACCCCGGCAAGGAACATCCCGATCGCATTATAAAGAAAGGCCCAGCCATAGTTCAGGCGGATTTTATGCCGCACTTTGCGCTGCATAAACGGCAGGTCGGACAGCTTTCCAATCTCCGGAACCATGAACACCGCGTCGGCACTCATCTTGGCGGGAATCTGCCCGGAAAAAACGGCGAGCCCGAAATCGGCAGCCGCCAGCGCCTGGGCATCGTTGATGCCGTCGCCGACCATCATGACCGGTTTGCCCTGCTGCTGAAGGGCGGCAATTTCGCGCTGCTTATCGCCACTGCCCATTTCCCCGACAAAGTGCTCAATGCCCAGCTCGCGGGCCACCTGTTCAACCACCGGCTTGCGGTCGCCGGAAAAGATGCAGGGTTTCACGCCGTTGCGTTTTAGGTCGTCAATCAGCGTGCGCGCGTCATCGCGTACCGTATCCTTGAGGCCGACCAGGAACCGGCATTCCTCGGCGGTCCCGAACATGACGATGGTGCAATCGCGCAGGTCGGGCGGAATTCCAATGTTTGGAAAAAGGTCGGCGCTGCCGGCGAGCCAGTGCTGTCCGTCCACTTTGGCGGAAACCACGGTCCGGGCAATGGTCCGTTCCTCCACCGGCCGCGGTGTGCCGATCGTGGCCAGGGCGCGGGCAATCGGATGCTCAATCCCGTTTTCGAGCGACGCCAGGCGGTCGAGGTCCGCCTGGTTTTTATCGGTGAGCCAGACTATTTGATGCACCTGCGGCGCCCCGCGGGTCAGCGTTCCGGTTTTATCAAAAACCGTCACGGCGGGTTTAAGCGACAGCACGGCCCCGTTGAAAATCTGAATGCCGAGCCCGCGCACCTTTTCGATGGCGGCGGTGAGCACCAGCGGCTCGGCAATACCGAAGGCGCAGGGACAGGCCACAATCAGCACGCTGAGCATGCGGATGATGGCGTCGGCGCGGCTGCCCCAGAAAAAATTCCCCACCAGCACCACCAGCGCGAGCAGCACGACGACCGGCACAAAATACTGGCTGATTTTATCGCCGAACGAGAGCTGCTCCTTGCGGGTGTTGAAGGCTTCGATCGTGCTTTCGACAATCTTTTTAATGAGATTGCTCTGCCCGCCGGCCGGCACGGAAAGCCGGGCATCCTCGGAGAGCAGTTTGGCCCCGGCGCCGACATAGTGCCCCTGCTCCAGCGCCACGCCGTGCGATTCGCCGGTGATCAGGCTGAAGTCAAATTCCGCCGTTCCCATCAGGATGCCGTCGGTCGGCACAAACTCGCCGCGCTTCACCATAAATTCCGCGCCGGGGGCCAGGTCCTCGACGGCGGCATAATCCTCGTCGACGTCGGCGCTCGGAACCCGCGCTTTTTTGGGCAGCTGCCACGAGAGCGAGCTGACGCGGCGGCTCAGCTTTTTATAGAACGAGCCGGAGATCAGGTTGCCGGTTTCGATGAGCATCAGCAGCAGGGTGACGACGTCGAAGTAGAGGCGCGAGAAATCGCCGGTCACCATGGAGTAGACGGAATAGATCCACGCCGCGGACGTGGAGAGCACCACGAGGCTTTCCATACGGAACTGGCGGGTCACAATCTGGCGCCAGCCCATGAGCATCGTCGTCCGCGCGGCGTACAGCGGCACGAGCGTTCCGAACACCGCCAGCAGAATGGAACAGACCAGCTGCATCGCAAACGGCACATCCCAGCTTTCGGCCGAATAGACGACGAAGGAAATCATCATGTTGTTCAGCGCAAAAAACCAGCCGGCGCCGAAACGGAAATAATCGAAACCCGCCCGCTCGGAATCATCGCCTTCGTAAAACTGATAGCCGAGCTTTTCGATGTTGCTCTGGATATCATCGCGGCCGATTTTCATCGGGTCATAGGAGAGCGTGCAGGTCTCGGCGATAAAGTTGAGGTTGACGTTTCCAACCCCTGGAAGTTTGCCGAGGCTGTTATGCACCAGCCACGAACAGGCCGGGCAGACCATGCCGCCCACCAGGAAGCAGAGCTCCTGGCCGTTTTCGATCTCCTGCTCCTGCGTCTCCAGGTCGCGGCCGTCCGGGAACACCCCTTCGAGCAGCTGGGCCATACGCTCATCGCGCTCGGCGCCTTCGAGCCCCATTTTTCCGATGATGACGTGCACCGCCGCGCAGCCGGGACAGCAGAAGTCGCCCTCGCCTCCGGGCACCGTGCGGTTACAGACTATGCAATGATCAGCCATCGTTCGACATCCGTAATGCGTCCTGCGTAATGGCGAGGCGGTCCGCCTGAGCGATTACGCGCAACGCATGACGTATTCATTTACGGGGCCTCCGAAACGGGGGTTAATTTCATCACAAACAACACGCAGTAGACGACGCCGATGATCAGGCAGATCCAGGGGAACCCCTTTTCAAAACGCGCGCCCCATTTTTTATCGACCAGCCGGCCGAGCGAAATCCCGAGCTGCATGAAGAAGGTCTGGGTGACGACGAAGGCCAGCATAAATGCGCCGCCTTTCCACCAGCTGCCCTGCCCCACGGCCATGGCAAACGCCGCATAGAGCATGCCGCAGGGTATCAGCGAGGTACACGCCCCGCCCAAGGTCAGCTTGCCGAGCCCGCCGCTGAAAAACCGCGACAGCCAGTTGCTTTTCGGGGCTTTGAGCCCTTTGCGGCGGAACGCGTAAAAGGCGATGAAGAACATCATGACGCCGGGAAATAAAAGCGACAGCAGCGCCCCGCGCAGGGGGTACTCACCGATCTGGCAGCAGAAGTGCGCCGGGCCGACATTAATGAATTCGCCGAACGCCCCGAAGAGCATACCCGCAACGGTATAGCCGAGAATGCGGCCCAGGTTAAAGAGCGAGAGCGCCTTGAGACTTTTCTCGCGATGCAGTGCGCAGACCGACACATGCAGGGGCCCGCACATGGCATAGCAGTGAGGGATGGCCGTAAAGCCGATTCCGGCGCCGAGAAATATTGCTGCAATCAGTTGTTCCATAATTGCGCATTACCCTATCACCTTTCCTTCGTATTGCAATGCCTGCCGTCAGGAATCGACCGGATAATTCAGGTGCGGGTATAAACCTCAGAAATCAGATGAGCCGCTGCTGAAGGAGACGGGGCGGCCGGTTTCGATGTAGATGCGTCCGCCGCGCTTACCGGTGGTTTTAAAGTTATTTCGGGTCAGCAGCGAGGGGCGGTATTCGTCGGCGCAGGTGCGGTAATTATGGTAATAGTGCGGGCGGAGATATCCGCCGGAGCGGTCAAAGACGGATGAATAGGTGACCGACAGCGTGGTTGTGCGGGGATCGCCTTCCAATAGGTAGCGGGCCCGTTCGTTGGCCAACTGCTCTTTCTGCAGCGCCGCTTTTTCGCGGGCCAGCTGAAGGCGCCCGCGCTCGATGGCCAGCCAGCGCTCTTCGCGCTTGAGCAGGAGCTCTTCTTTCTCCAGCGGTTTCATCCACACCCCTTCAAATTCAACCAGACCCTTTGACCGCTGGGCCGTTTCAAAAGCCTTGCGCTCGGCCTCGGCCCGCGCAATGGCCGCCTGACGCTCCGCATACACCTTTAGGTCTTGCTCAATCTGCGCACGCTGAGATTCTGTGAGGGAGCCGGGCATGAGGTCGCTGTATTTGACCTGGCAGCCGCCGTCGTCGTGGACGATTAAAACGGAGTCGGGATCGGCGGAGATTACGGACACGTTACGGAAAACCGTGCCGTTTTTCACCGTCCAGTCGGCGGCCTGCACCGTCAGGCAACTGCACAAACCCAGAATGACGCAGATTCGAAACATCGCATACCCTCCCAAGTACCCTTGCAGTATAGCATTCCCGTCAACCCGCAGGACCCCGGCGGCGGCCGGCGTCTATTTCAAGTTCCGCACCGCCTGCACATTGGCCTGCATCACGCTCATAAAGTCGCCCTCGGCGGGGCGGTTGCCGCAGGGATTGAATACGACGCTTTTGATCCCTTTATCGGCCAGCGCCTGTTTAACCTGCGGCAGCGGTTCGTCTTCCCACAGCATGACGTCCGCGTGATGCGTTTCGAGTATATCGTCCAGCTCGCGCCACATCCCCGCATCCGGTTCCGCGTCGGGTTCCCAGTGCACCGACTCCATGTTCAGCCCATAGCGCGCCGTGAGGTATTGATAAACCGGATGCGAGCCGAGCAGCGGTTTGTTTTCCAATGATTGGAAAGCCGCGGCCAGATCCGCATCCAGTTTTTCGAGATCGGCCGTCAGTGCCGCGAGCGCGCCTTTATCCGGATCCGCCCATTCGGAAAGCGCATCGAAAATCTTCCCGGCCTGATGCACAGCCAGTTCGGGATTCAGCCACAGGGTAAACGCCAGTTCTCCGTGCGCATGAGCGGCGGCCGAACCATGGGCATGTGATGCGGAACCGTCGAGTGCAATAAACTGCGCGTCCAGTCCGGCGGCGGTGTTGACGCATCGCTGCTGCGGCAGGGCCGCGTTCGGCACCCATTTGGCATACTGCGCGCCGTTCAGCAGAATGAGATCAGCCTTCCGGTATTCCCCGGCCT